>JBOFQK010000143.1:0-5337 GCA_051660865.1 Culicoidibacterales bacterium
CCATTTACGAAAAAATTTAGTAAAAGTGGGTTAGGTGAATAGGTTTGATTTGCACGATTTTACGTTTTTTTCATTGAATCATTAGTATAAAATAAAGTCCTTGAGCCAAAGATTCGGTATACTTTCTGAGAAATACCGGAATGGTTGGCTGGGGTAATTGTGATACCCCTAAGAAAGGTGGAGATATTTATGCCGCTTTCAAGTGAACTTGCATTACTAACATTGCGAATTTACGATGATGGTTGTAAAACTGATATGAACGTTGAAACGGAAGAGGACGTCCAAAAACTGGTTTATTCGCTCATTAGTATGTTTGATCAAGCCCCGCATATTCGGGCGCTCTTCGAACTAGCATTAGAGTCATCACAGGAATTTGATCGGTTACTTGCTAATGAAAGTAATTCCGATTTGTTATCATAAGTGAAAAAAATCGACCAAAAAAACGGTCGTTTTTTTTATGGCAAGAAAATTACAAATGAAAAAATTTATTTTCGTCATAAAAACAGGATAAAATCGTTTTATTTTTGCTTTTTTTAGTAAAAAGACGAGTTATTTATGAAAAAATGTATATCTTTTTAAACGAAAATCAATTAAAATTAAATGGGAATTGGAGGGTGGTTGAAGATGCAATCAATAATTACACAAATATCAGCATCATCAAAGGTAAGTGCAATCAAGTGCTCCACACAAAAAAATCTCAGTGGATTTATCATGATTACATTATATTTTGGTCTGTCGGGGTTGTTATATGTGAGCTTGAATCAACTTGGGATTGAACAAGTAATAATTGATGCAGTACGAATATTCGTCAATGTAATCGGGGACGTTATATTATGTGCTTATTTTATTTATTTATATCGTCAAATTCAAGCAGAGAGTAAATCAACGTTAAAGTGGTTATATATGGCAGTCGTTACGTGTGGATTCGCACATCTAGTAACATTAGGAACCGAAATTTTTACACTTAATATTGGAAGTGTCGGGTTACTAGAGCAACTTTTAAGTTTTCGAGCGATTATTTATGTGGTAACGAATATGTTATTACTTGGATTTATAGCGATAACGATTAAACAACAGCGTAAAAATGTCCTGATGTATCAACTTGGTTTTGATTTAGTGACATTGCTACTCTTAGTCGGAAGTGTTTTTGGCGAATTACTTTTTCAGGGGTGGACAGTTAAATTTGGTGGTATTTCACCCAGTATGGGATTGTTTTTCTTAGTTGATTTATTAATTTTTTCGGGATTAATTATTTTATTGAAAATGATCCACTGTAGTGAGTTGTCAACAAGGCTACGTTATTGGAAAGTGGGGATGATTATTGCCCTCGTAAGTTTTTGTGCATTTGATCTCTTAGTTGGCTACCAAAATCTAACTGGATTATTTCGAGCGAGTATTGATTTTACGTTTTCGTGGAAATTTGCTTTAGGAGCAATTATTTTAAGTTTTTATCAACAACCGATTTTTGTTGAACAAATTCAACAAAAAATGACATTAACAAAACAAATGCGCCAAATTCGGTATTTGTATGTTGTTGCTGCGGTAGTCATTTTCTTGTGGGACTTTCATATTACAGCAATCGTAGTAATTAGCCTTTTACTCCTCGTTCATTATTTAGCGACGAAGTATGTTTATATTTATCATGAAAATCGCGAATTATTAAAAAAATATGAAAAAATGAATCAACAACTTGAAGCTACCGTACTGAAACGAACAAAGCAGTTGGTGGACAAAAATCAGCAATTAGAACAATTAAGTAAATACGATCCAGTAACCGAGTTGCCAAATAAGCATTATTTAGAGTTGCAAATTCAAAAATTTGTGGATCAAAAGCAACAATTTACGTTAGCCTTTTTGGATATAGATCGATTTAAAACGGTAAATGACTGGTATGGGCATCAAGTTGGCGATGAATTACTTGTGGCGATTACACAGCGTATTCGTGAAAATATTCCGGAGAATGTGTTATTAACACGACGTGGTGGTGATGAATTTGCAATTTTGTGCGAAGAGGATGTATTAGTTGATAATCAATTTAAAAAATTACTGGAAAGCTTTGATCAGCCCCTCGAATTACAGCACCACCAAATTAGCTGCAGTTTCAGTATCGGTGTTGCTAAATTTCCAATTCAGGCAAAATCAGCGGCGGAATTGATAAAATATGCGGAAATTGCATTATATCGTGCAAAATCTGAGGGCAAAAATTGTTGGCGATTATACGAGGAAAATGATCAACGGCAACTAACCCTTGAACATGATTTGAAAACAACAGATTTTGAGGATGATTTTGAATTGTATTATCAACCCCAAATGGCTGCCGATTCAGAGCGATTAGTTGGCTGTGAGGCGTTAATTCGCTGGCATCATCCGGTGTTAGGCTTTGTTAATCCAGTAGAGTTTATTGCTTTAGCTGAAGAAAGTGGTGCGATTCATCGGCTAGGTTTATGGGTTATTGAAACAGCATTTAAGCAGTTAGTTGATTGGCGAGATGTGTTGTCAAAAGATTTCATGATTGCAATTAATATTTCACCAGTACAGTTATGTAATCCAAACTTTGTTCAAGAGGTCAAGGCATTATTGGAGTTATATAATGTTGTTGAACAAGTTGAATTTGAATTGGTTGAGACTATCGGAATTGATAATAAACCCGAAGCGATTCAAGCGTTGCATGAGTTAGCGGCACTTGGAATTCGGATTGCAATTGATGATTTTGGAACTGGCTATTCGTCGATTAGTTATTTAAAATATTTTCCTGTCCATAAATTAAAAATTGCTCGTGAACTTATTTGTGAGATGGAAAGTAATGATATTGATACGAATATTGTTCAAGGGATCATTGCGATGTCAAAAAGTATTAACATGACAGTCATTGCCGAGGGTGTTGAGACAAAACAACAGCTAAACTTGTTACAAGAAGCAGGCTGCGAACAAATTCAAGGATATTATTATAGTAAGCCACTGGCGATTAAAGACTTTAAAACCAAATATCAACTCGATTAAAACAGTGGGAACACTGTTTTTTTGATTAATTTCAACGCTTCAAGCAGCTAGCTACTGCAAACGGGAAGCGAACTAGGTTAGTTCTAATAAAAAGTTGGATCTGTGGCGAATGACTTAAAAAAAGCAAAACTAGGCCGAATTTGTTGACAGTTAAGGTTTAAATCGTGAGAAAAGGAGTAATAATATGAAAAATATCCGGATGATTTTAGTATTTTTAGTTGCTGGAGTATTTATTTTAGCAGGCTGTCCGCAAAGTGAAACGCCGACAACAACAACGCCATCAATCGACTCACAATCAGGCGCAACATCAAATTACTGATTATCTAAAGCCAGTAATGACCAAGTTGGAAGGCGGATGACCCAATTATTTGGACAGTATAACATTTTAAGTAAGGATTGATTTCTGTATTGAACAGGAGTCGGTCCTTTTAATTTTACCGAAATACGTTCTGTATTGTAATACTCGATATATGTTTCAATTGCGAGTTGTAAATCTTCCAGTGTTTCAAACTCATTTTCATGACCAAAAAATCGCTCATTATTTGCGTCTAAATAATCGGATGCATCGCACGATACTGTTTTTTTGATTTGACAAAGGAAACGATTTGATCAAATAATAGATAAGAAATGAGGGATTAAGATGAGAGCACCAGATTATGAAGCGTATCGAGTAGCACGTAAAACAATTTTTCACTTTTGTTATGAGCATGAATTAGTAGCGATTTTTGAGCAGTTTCAACTGACAGCACAGCAACAAGCCGATGTAATCGAGCTACTCGAAAGTGTTTTTTATGATTGTCAAAATAAAGAGTTGATTACAGAAGCTGAAGTTGTAATCATTCTGAAACAGTTATTACAAGCAGGTCAACAACAGAATCAACATTGGCTTGCTATTGATCTGTTCGAAGAAATGGAAATGCGATTTAGATTATAAAAATAATGTTTTGATGAACTTAATAGTCGTTTTAAGCTTTTTAAATGAACTAAAGGTTTTAAAAGTATAAAAATATGGTAAAATAAAAGGTGAATTGAAAATAAAGGAGAGACTAAAATGAAATTTATTCATTTATCAGATTTACATATTGGTAAACGCGTCAATGATTTTTCCATGATTGAAGACCAAGCGTATATTTTAACGAAAATTTTGAATATTATTGATGAACAACAACCAGATGGGGTGTTTATCTCAGGAGATGTCTATGATAAAGCAGTCCCATCGGCAGAAGCGGTTGCCTTATTTGATGATTTCTTATATCGCTTAGCACAACGTGAATTACAGACGTATGTTATTAGTGGCAATCACGATTCACCTGAACGAATTGCGTTTGGCGGACGGTTGATGAATCAAAGTGGTGTCTATATGTCACCGGTTTATCACAAAGATATTGCGCCAATTACCGTTCACGATGAGCATGGAGCAATCAATATTTATTTATTACCATTTATCAAACCAACGCATGTCCGAGCTCAGTTCCCTGAAGCAAGCATTGAGTCATATACACAAGCGATGCAAGTGGCATTAGATTATTTACAAGTTGATTCATCAAAGCGGAATGTCTTATTGACACATCAATTTGTTGCTGGTTCGCTCCGTTCTGAGTCGGAAGAGTTGTCGGTTGGGGGTTCAGATAATGTTGCTGTTGATATTTTTGAGGCCTTCGATTATGTAGCCCTCGGTCACTTACATAAACCGCAGCACGTTGGTCGAGAAACGATTCGCTATTGCGGTACGCCATTGAAGTATTCATTCTCGGAAGCGAATGATGTCAAATCGGTTACGGTTGTTGAAATGGGTGCAAAGGGTGAGATTGAAATTACGACGGTGCCGCTTGTACCAAAACGTGATCTAAAGCAATTACGCGGGACATATGATGATTTAATGCTAAAAAGTAATTATGATAGCTTGAATTTAGATGATTATTACCGTATCACGTTAATTGATGAACATGATGTACCAGATGCGTTACAGAAGTTGCGCACAGTGTATCCAAATATTATGAAGCTTGATTATGATAATGCACGGACGCAAGCCTTGACGTTGATTGAAGGGGCAAGTGCGATTGAGCAGAAGACGCCGCTTGAATTAGTTGGTGAGTTTTATGAGCAACAAAATAACCAAGCATTATCAAGTGAGCAAGCAGTGCTATTAACAACATTAATTGAACAGATTTGGGGAGAGAAATAATGCGGCCATTACAATTAACTGTTTCAGCATTCGGACCATACGCTGGTGAAACACATTTTGATTTAGCGAAATTAGGAACAAATGGAATTTACTTAATTACCGGTGATACTGGAGCTGGAAAAACAACCGTTTTTGATGCCATTACGTATGCT
>JBOFQK010000144.1:0-6027 GCA_051660865.1 Culicoidibacterales bacterium
GCAGGATGAGTTGTTTGAATATGATGGTGAAAACTGATTTGTTCGGTCAGTAAAGGATTTACAAATTGAATTTGGCATTGGTCAAGGTAATTATGATCCAATAAATTGAGATCAAATTGAATTATTTGACATTCACAGCTTTGTTGGTTCAAGCCGCGAACGGCGTGTAAGGCACCCCGAGGGATGATGAATAAATCACCAGTCTTCGCCTGATAGTTTTGTAAATCAATTTGAAAACTGCCTTCGCCCGCGATAACGGCAATTATTTCCATATTATTATGATAGTGTAACGGAACTTCGTTTTCACCAGCGACTAATCGTGTTTGTGAATAAGTAAAATCAACAAGGGCGTCACCGGTTGGTTCAACTTCACGTAAACCTTGTAATTGCATTGAATTATCCTCCGAGAAAAAAGTGTAAGTGTTTTTATTTTTTGAATAAAGCGCAGTATTTTATAAGAAAAGCACAGGATTTTGGAAGTATTCCGCACTTTGCTGCGTTATAGTATCAATATAACAAAAAACGCAGCTTTTAAAAAGTGAGGACAATAGAATGAATAAACATGCAATTTACCATAGAAATACGAGCAATTATGCCTATGCGATTAATGAAACGACACTGCGCATTCGGTTGCGCACAGCACATAATGATATTGACAAAGTATTGATTTTCTTTGATCATCCCCTTGGATGGCAACCAGATGAAGCTGGGGTTTGGCACTGGTATAAGCAAAAAGAGCCAATGACCAAAATCTATGAAACGGAATTGTTTGATTATTGGCAAGTCGAAATTACGCCAAAAGATTTCCATCTGCACTATGGCTTCTTATTAGATGATGGACAAGAAACGTTACTCTATGTTGAACGTGGTTTTTTCTATGAAGCTGATCCGGCAATTATTGACGATATAAACAGTTATTTCAATTTTCCTTACATCAATGCGATTGATATTTTCACGGCACCAAAATGGGTGGAAACGACAAACTGGTATCAAATTTTTCCCGAACGTTTTTGCAATGGCGATGCGAGCTTAAATGCGCCAGATGTTTTACCATGGGCAAGTTGTCCGCCGAAAATGGAAACATTCTTTGGTGGTGATTTGGCAGGGATTACTCAAAAGCTTGATTATCTCCAAACGTTAGGGGTTGATGGTCTCTATTTAACGCCGATTTTCACGGCACCGACATCACACAAATACGATACGATTGATTATTTGGAAATTGACCCGAATTTTGGTGACAAAAAAACATTCAAAAAACTTGTTGATGAAGCCCATAGTCGCGGAATGAAAATCATGCTTGATGCGGTCTTTAATCATATTGGCGATCAATCACCGCAGTTCCGTGATGTCATTGCTAAGGGACGTGAATCGCGCTATTATGAGTGGTTCTATATCGAGAACTGGCCAGTAACAACGCCAACAGGTGAGCTAATTGGTGAAAACTATCGTAATTTTGTACCGAATATGCCGAAATTAAATACAGAACATCCAGAAGTAAAAGCCCATTTATTACATGTTGCGACTTATTGGGCTCAAGAGTTTGGCATTGATGGCTGGCGTTTAGATGTTGCTAATGAAGTTGATCATCAATTTTGGCGTGAGTTCCGCCAAGCAGTCAAGGCAGTGAATCCTGAAGTATATATTCTTGGGGAAACATGGCATGATTCACATGCGTGGATGCACGGTGAGCAATTCGATGCGGTGATGAACTACCCATTAACAAAACCAATGCTTGAATGGCTAGCAACTAGAAGTATTGATGGCATCACGGCCCAACAGTCATTTGTTGAAGCCTTGATGCGCTATAGTGATAATGCGAATGCGGCAATGTTTAATTTGATTGATAGTCATGATACACCACGATTGCTGACTTTAGCCCATGATGATTTAGAACGTGTAAAGGCATGTTATACGTGGCTGTATGCAAGTCCTGGCGGAACGTGTATTTTTTATGGTTCTGAAGTTGGAGTCAAAGGTCTTCAAGATCCTGATTGTCGCCCGTGTATGCCATGGAGTGGTGAAGAGCACCAGCATCCACTTTTCCAACACATTCAAGCTTTAATCCGTTTACGGAAAGAACATCCGGCTTTCCATCCAAGGGTGCCACTTCGTTTTGTTCACGTTGATGCCAATCTGCTTGTGATGCAAAAGCAGATTGGTGCAAATAAAGTTTTGCTTTGTCTGAACGGTGGCAATGAAGCAGTAAGCTGTGAACTACCTGATTCAGTTCGTTGGCGTGAGGCATTGACGAACCAAGCAGTGAACACATCAATTAGCATTGAGCCCGGAAGCGCCCGTGTCTATGTGAACTGTTAAACTCCCAAGGCTAGCAGTTTTGACGGTTCGATCCAAACAAAAAGAATCCCGACCAGATTGGGATTTTTTTTGTTTTTGGCAAGAATCGCTCTTTCTATTCAATTGATTTTTGCGTATAATAGTGGAGAAAAAAAGAAAGTAGGGGGAAATATGAAAACAATGATACCAAAACGTAAAGTTGTCATTATCGGTACTGGATTAGTTGGCTCAAGCTGCGCTTTTAGCTTTGTTCATCAAGGCTTAGGCGATGAGCTCGTGTTAATCGATTTGAATCATGAACGCGCAATCGGGGAGGCACTTGATTTACAACATGCGTTACCGTACTTGCCCAAACGTATTGTGGTGAGAGCGGGGACTTATGCTGATTGTGCTGATGCCAATATCGTCGTCATTGCCGCTGGAGCTCCACCAAAACCTGGGGAAACACGCCTTGATAGTTTGCAATTATCAGCGAAAATTTGTCAAGCGATTGTCCCAGCCGTGATGGATAGTGGTTTTAATGGTCACTTTGTCGTGATTTCCAATCCAGTTGATATTATTGCTTATTATGTTTGGAAACTCTCAGGGCTGCCAAAAAATCAAGTCGTTGGTACAGGTACGGCAATTGATTCAGCACGATTACAAACATTATTAGGAGCCCACCTTGGGGTCAATCCGAAATCAGTATGTGCGAGTGTTCTCGGTGAACATGGTGATTCGCAAATCGTTGCTTGGTCACAAGTGCAAATTGCCAATCAACCACTTGATAGTTGGTTAGCAAATAATCAACAAACGTTGACACTTGCTGAACGGGACTTGATGCAAAGCGCAACAGCGAAAGCTGGTTGGGAAGTTTTTGTCCGAAAAGGAACGACGTATTATGGGATTGCGGCGGCGGCGAATCAGCTGATTCGTGCAATTTTACATGATGAGAAAATTATTTTACCAGTGAGCACACTTGTCAGTGGTGAGTACGGCTGTGATGACCTCTTTTTAGGGACACCAGCATTACTTGGAGCAAATGGTGTTGAAGCCGTGTACGAAGTCCCATTAACTGCAAAAGAGGATGCGCAACTCCAACAATCAATCGCCGTCTTACAACAAGCCAAAGCTCTATTGCCAGCAACAAGTAACTAAATGCACATCATTCAAGTTGTTTCGGGCAAACAACGGCAACAATGTCACGTACTCTTTGCGCAATTGCACCAGCTGTTAGCAAGTTTTGATCCAAAACAAGTCCAAAGTCAAGCTGAGTTGCCAAAGGATGAACTGATTTTTGGAGCATTTCAAGCAGGAAGCTGTCTTGGCTTTATTACTTTGTATGAACCGGATGCGTTTATTCACTATTTATTTGTCAGTGAATGCGCCCGCAACCAAGGGATTGCGACGGCGTTAGTCGCACATTGTCGTGAATACGCTCAACGGCCACTGACTTTAAAATGTTTACTCGCTAATCAAAGTGGACTCGCGTGTTACGAACAACTTGGGTTTGAAACGATTACAGTTGGCGGGAGTGAATGCGCAGCCTATGCGTGTTTACGCCAAAAAAAATAAAAAATGAGGAAGAAAAAAATGATAAAATTAATTGCCAGTGATATGGATGGAACATTATTAAAAGAAAATGGTGAATTACCCAACAATTTCAAAATGATTTTTAGTGAGATGCAAGCTCAAGGTGTCGTCTTTGCTGCAGCCAGTGGTCGTCAATACTATAACTTACTAGAAAAATTTGCTGATTATGCGCAAGAGATGTTATTTTTGGCAGAAAATGGAACGTTAGTGATGCACCGTGGTGAGGAATTATATACGCACGCTTTACCGCTAGCAACTGCACGGGAACTGATTCAACTTGGGCGCACAGTCGAAAATAGCTGTGTCATTTTATGTGGGAAAAATGCCGCATACGTTGAAACGAGTGAACCACGATTTATTGCCGAAATTGAAAAATATTATGCTCGCTATGAAATTGTGAGCGATTTATTAGCGGTTGAAGATACGATTTTGAAAGTGACAATGTGCGACTTTACGAGTGCGCAGACAAATAGTTTACCAGTCTTTGCTGAGTATGTTGAGCAATTACAAGTGAGTGTTTCTGGTAAAATTTGGCTTGATGTGACAAATCAAGGAGCAAATAAAGGCAAAGCGATGGCTGCGATTCAAGAGCGACTTGGGATTAGCTTTGAGGAAACGATGGTTTTCGGTGATTTCTTAAACGACTTAGAATTAATGGGCAGTGCGTATCATAGTTATGCCATGCAAAATGCTCATCCAGAATTGAAAGCTGCTGCGCGTTTTGTCAGTCCATTGACAAATGAAGAGGAAGCAGTCACACAAATTATTGCAACGACTTTACAATCGCAAAAAAAATGCGCGAAATAATTGACAAGCACATCCAAAAGCGATAAAGTATCCATAGTTTCCAAAAGTAGCCGAGCTCAACTCTTGAAAACCGCGAAAACATTGAGTTGAGAGCGATTACATTCAAACGAATACCTGTTTTAGGCTTGCTTATAAAAAAATTTTTTGTTATCATAAGCAAGTAATTCAAATCAAGGAGGATTTTCACATGGGATTTTTTGACTTTTTAAAAGGTAAAAAACAAAAAGAAGTTGCACCAGTTGTTGAAGCACAACCGGCATTAAGCACTTTAGCAGCAGTTATGGACGGTGAAATTGTACCAGTAACAGAAACACCAGATCCAGTATTTTCACAAAAAATGATGGGTGACGGATATGCCGTAAACCCAACAAACGGAACAGTTGTTTCACCAGTTGATGGAACAGTTGAATTAGTGTTCCCAACAAAACATGCTGTTGGTTTAAAATCAAATGATGGATTAGAAATCATTATCCACGTTGGATTAGACACAGTTGGATTAAAAGGAGAAGGTTTCGAAGTATTCGTTGCCCAAGGTGACACTGTTACTCGTGGACAAAAATTAATCGAAGTTGATCTTGATGCAATCCGCGACAAAGTGCCTTCATTAGTAACACCAGTTGTTATTTCTAACCTTGAAGGAAAAGAAGTAGAAGTTGTAACAGGAACAGCAAAAGCTGGAGATACTGTTTTAACAGTAAAATAATACTTAAATTAAAAGCGCTAGTTCACGATTATGTGAATTAGCGCTTTTTTTTGTTTGAAATAATCGTTAAAATTACCATTTTTACGACCAAAACCGCGAGATTTTATGTATCTATAGGTAGAGGTGATTTTTTTATGAAACAACTTAAACAGTATGGTATGTTATTACTCAAAAACGAAGGCGTAAAACTTGGACTATGTGTTGCTAATTTTAGCGTGTTGCTCGCAGTTGTGCTTAGTATTGGTTATTTGAGCTTCCAACTGAATACGTTAATGTCTGCGACTTCGAACCCAACGCCTGATTCAACCGTTGTCGTCGCGCCAATTCAGCCTTCAATCACACCAGAACTCGTTGAACCATCAACGGTTGAACCAACGACGCAGTTACCACCAGCAGACTCAGCGCCGCCAACGACGACAACACCTGTCCCACAAGCAGAACCGTCAGCAAATCCTGTTGTTGATGGGAAGATTAATATCAATAGCGCGCCAGCGAATTTACTTGAGGAATTACCAGGGATTGGCCCGCAAAAAGCCCAAGCAATTATTGATTTTCGGCAACAAACGCCATTTCAACAACCAAGTGATGTGATGAATGTTACGGGTATCGGGGAAAAAACGTATGAAAAATTGAAAGACTTGATTTTCGTC
>JBOFQK010000145.1:0-1146 GCA_051660865.1 Culicoidibacterales bacterium
CTTTAAAAAAATTTGTTTCATTTTACCCAACTCCCCTATATCCGTAGTGTAGCATATTTGGCTTTGATTTTTAGTTTATTTATCAACATACTTGTACTATTGGCAGCTATCATCAAAAAAAATGATAGCAATCAGAACGTTTTTGTCAGTGCTACCATTTTTATTTTGCTTATTTTCCAGCCACACTGCTAGAAACTTATTTACTTGGTTTTAGCACCACCGTCAGCACTTACATCATTTTGTCGGCTGCGGTGATTGGTCGTAAAACGCGACATGGATTACCAACAGCGACAACATTAGCTGGGATATCTTTGACAACGACACTCCCAGCTCCGATTACTGCGTTGTCACCGATTGTTACTCCAGGATTGATAATGACCCCTGAGCCAACCCAGACATTGTCACCAATCGCAACTGGCTGACCGTATTCAAAGCCACTATTACGTTCGCTCGCAATAATTGGATGCGTTGCTGATGAAATCGTCACATTTGGCGCAAACATCACATTTTTTCCAATTGTGACTGGCGCAATATCCAGAATTAATAAATTAAAGTTCGCATAGCTATTATCACCCCAATGAATATTGCTTCCATAATCACAACGGAATGGTGGTTCAATATAGAAATTATCTGTTGTTGATCCAAAAAGCTCCCTGATAATTGTTTGGCGTCCTTGCAGATCATCAACTTCAGTCTCATTATAGACGCGTGTCATTTTTCGTGCATGCATTCGCATTGCTGATAACTGTGCATCAGCTGGTTGATAAAATTCGCCAGCAATCATTTTTTGTAATTCTGTTTTTCCCATTGTACTATCCTTTCAAAAAAGTGGTGACACTTCCCAAGATATCACCACCATGTTATTTTCAATCTAATCTTCTTCATGTGTAGACACATCGATTTTGTACTTGAGTTATTTTACTTATTTCACATGCCGCCGTACTATTTGAGTGCTGAAGTTGGTTCTGCACCAATTGATACCAAATAGTCGTATTGTTTTTGCAAGTAGGCAAAGGCTGAATCAGGTTAGGCCAACTTTATTGCTTAGTTTTTGGCATCGGTGTCAGCACTTAGTTTTAACGTGTTTCGTACTTCAGGACTTAAGTCCTGATGCTACCTCATTACTTTGTTGTAGCACCACCGTCA
>JBOFQK010000146.1:0-1747 GCA_051660865.1 Culicoidibacterales bacterium
GGTGCCTCCCCCGCAAAAAAGATACTCACACTTTGCGTTGGCATTAATTCACAATAGCGTTGGCGATTATCTTGCCACATTGTCTGTTTCATCATTTTTTATTCCCCTTTTTTTCTTTTTGTTGCTTCCAATTCAGGATAATTTGGATAAATGTTACTACCCAAGCAAGCGTTAAAATGATCCTTCCAAATTGGTAGCCTAGCTCAGATAATTGAAAAACATTCGCAATTAATTTAATACTTCCATTTCCTAGTACTCCGGCACTAGTAATAACTAGCAGCACGAGTCCTATTCCTTGGCCAATTTTACGCATTTGACTTCACCTGTTTCATTTCATTCAGTTGCTGCAGTTGCTTTTCACTCGTTTCATAGGTTTGTCGTCGTTGCTGATAACTCACCTGCACTTGTTGCATCCCCAAACGAATTAACTGCCAGCTATCGACTAGCTGTTGGGCCATCGTCGGCTTGCTCAACTGCTCACAATCTTGGACAAAATTTTTGCCTTTATGGTTCATTTGATAGCGTTCATATTCTGACTTTAACCGCTGGTTTAATGCTTTTAATCCTTGGGCTTCAAGTTGTGCTTGCATCCCTTGAACTGCACGCTTCATTGCTGATTGTACGCTTGGAATTAAGGTGTTAATCAGTGCTTGAATTTGTTGAATCAACTGATTATTCATTTGTTGAATACTTCGAATATGATTGAGCTGTTGCTCAGCGATAGCTTGATGACAACTCCATGCTAAACGTTGTTGGTTAAGTTGATCAAGTGCATATGCGAGTGCTTGATTCTCAAACGATTCACTTTGCTGCACGAATTGCTTTTGCCACTGATTTTGTAAGTGTTGGCTTTGGACTTCAAATTGACGTAATTGCTTTAGGCTTTGTTTACTCATATCGTATAAATGCTCAAGCTGCCACAATGATGGTTTCAAAGTTTGTTGATAAGAAACAAGTTCAAGATAGACGTAATCAAGTTCTTGAATCATGTGTTGGTATTTTTTGATGACGGCCTGTTGTGCATTTTTCCGATAAAAAAACAGGTGCGTCACTCGGCGGTTTTTAACTTGACTCGCTACTTCTGCCTCAAAACCAGTTAATTCTCGCGTAAGTTTCGTGAATAATTGATCAAAACTCTCGGTTAATGACTGTCGTAATTGCGTTAACAGTTGGTCAGTCACAATCATAATTTGCTGCATTGCTTGACGAGCGAACTCCTCAATCACTGCTAATTCCTGATAATTAGACACATTCCCACTCACATCACTCCCGTTGCCAATTTATTGTAAAAGTTTATAAATATCTCAAAACTCTCCAACAAACTGTTTGCAACAAACTGTTTGCTTCCCCTTTCATCGTGTTCAATTTGACTGTCGTGTGAAGCTTGTTTCCAAGGACAGGGCAGCTACTTTTGTTTGTTCTAACACTCCAGGGGCGTAAATTTCTTGATGCAACGAATCCTACATATTTATTTCATCGTTTCAGTGATGAAGTAAATTGATAGTTACTCAAATTGATAGCAGCGTTCAAATCGCGTTCAATCGTCAAGTGACAGGCTTCGCAATCAAAGATGCGTTCAGAGAGTGACAGCCGTGTTTTGACCGCTCGACAATGCGAACATTGCTTTGACGATGGAAACCACATATCCGCTTCAATGAATGCAATGCCGTATTTTTGGCATTTGTACATCAATTGGCGCTTGAGTTCGTATAATCCTTGTTTTTGAATTGCTTTCGCTAAGTGTTTA
>JBOFQK010000147.1:0-2550 GCA_051660865.1 Culicoidibacterales bacterium
GTCAGCACTTATTTCTAACGCGCTAATCTCTTCAGTGTTCGGAAAATCGCAAACTCCAACGAATTCTCTCAGGAATTCTCTTGGGTTTTGCTTATTTTCCAGCCACACTGACAGTCTTTTTAACTTTGCTTTACTGCCGAGATTAGACGCTTATTTTCTGTAACATGCTTCGCACTTTGAGACTCGACAAAACGTAAACAATGGTGGCCGCGTTCTCAATTTGAGTGATGAAAGCGGTGGGATAAAATCCCATCAGTGACCAAGAAAATAAATGTGCGACTATTTGACAAGTAGATCAAGTAGTCACACATGTTTTTCAGGGAGCTGAAGCTTGAATCATGTTATGAACGCTACCATTGTTCACTTTTTTGTCATGTCGTCTCAATGTCACTTTTTTACTTTGTTGTGACAACGTGCTCAGCACTTATTTTTTTCGTGGTACGCGTTGGCGTTGGCGTACTTTTTGTGGGTTTGTTGCTTTTGTAAATGGTAATGGTTGTGTGAGTTCCACGTTGAATGTGTCATCAACGAGTTGATTATCACGGCGGTTATCGATTTGTGCTTGGCGCATTGCTTCGACTTTTCCGGTTGGTGTTAATTTGCAGCACAGATCAGCATTATAACGAATGGCCATATCTATTGCTTCCGCAACGTCACTCACGACATAGCGCGCGTGTTCTTGAACGTAATGATCGGCGTGATCCATCACAAAACTGTGTTTCACAACTTTGAATGCTGACACATCATTTCCCGAATCCCCGATAAAGGCAACTTCATCCGGATTCAATCCCTCTTTTTGCATAATATATGCTAAAGCGGCCCCTTTATTTGCCCCTTTTGGACAAATTTCAACTGAATACGGCGAGGTTTTAAAGACTTCAAAATCCGGAAAGTGGTTTTGTAGTTTTAAATCAATAAAATCAGTATTATCTTTTGATGCACTGGCTAAGATTTTATAAAACGTCCGACTCGATGTGATAAATTGCTCCATTTTCGCAGAATTAATCAATTCAGCGCGTGTTTTCCAAAATAACCATAACATTGGATTGACGATATGCCCAATTTTATGGAAAAAGCGTTGCTCGTCACTCGTACAAGTGACTACAAATGATGTTTGACGACGTAATTTACTTTCAAAAAATTCAAAGATTTGTCGTGCATCATCTTCACCAAAAATCAATTCACGAATCTTTTTATTTTCAACATCGTAAATTGTGCCACCGTTCATCCCAATTCGGTAGCTTTTTTTCGTTAATGGTAAATACTTTTCAACTGCTTGAATATCACTATCATAGCGTCCTGTTGCGATTGCAAAGTCAATATCATTTGCTTGTAAACGCGCAATTGCTTGTTTACATTGATCGTTCGGCTCTACTTCACGGACTTTCTTATATAATAATGTTCCGTCTAAATCCGTCACGAATAATTTTATCATTTTCGTTCCACCTCTAAGTTCATCCACTTTACCTATTTTTTTAGATACTCAAACATTATACAAAATTTAATTTCCCAATACTATTGTTTTTTTCGAAACTTTAGGGCAAAAAAACTTGCCAAAAAATGAATTAGCAAGTTTTCTTCATTTTAATCCGAAAAAAGCGTAAATTCATAGCCTTTTCGGTAACAAGTTTTAATTTGAAAGCGCTTGTCAAGGTGATTGATTTTTTTTCGCAACCCCTTCAATTGATAGTCAACAACGCGCCAACTACTCGGTGGTTTCACTTCATCCCAAACAACTTGATAAATTTGCTCGCGACTTACGGGCTGATTCGCATGTTGAACTAACAAAAATAAGGTCGCAAATTCTTTAGAACTTAAATAAATCAGTTGATTTTGATATTTAACTTCATACATATCACGATTGATCGATAACGCCCCAATTTGCACGTGTGTCGCTTTTTTATACTCAAGCTGTGCTTGCTTATCTAACTGCAAAAAGATGTTCGCGAGTTGCTCAATGACACGTTCAGCGACAAATGGCTTCGTAATTACCTCATAAACCTCACCTTCGGTTTTGATCGTCGAAGCTTTTGGGACGAGTACGAGCATCGGCACGCGTTTCACCTGGCGGACTTTTTCATAAAATTCAGCTTTTTCTGCGGAAATCAGACTTGCATCATACAGTAAAACGCTCCGTGGTGACTCATCAATTTTCGCTAATAACGCTTCATTTGAGCCAATAACTTCAAGCATAAACCCCTGTGGTTCACAAGCGTGTTGCAAAATCTGGATTGCGGTTGGTAATAAATCGGTTACAAAAACTTTCATCCACGCGCCCCCCTTTGGTTCGTGTTTTAAATTTCATTCACATAAGCGACAATCGCGTTAACAACGGCATCGGCATATGCTTGCCAATTTTCTTGCCATAACGTATTTTCGCGCAAGTTATTAATAAATCCATATTCGACTAAAATTCCTTGAGCCCCAAAATTAGGCGTCGTTTGATAATTTTCATTATATAATTGTAATTTTTGTGCTGAAGTTGCGATTCCCCCGCTTTCACGCACAGTAAAATAATAATCTTCTTGTGGATAACGGCAATGCTGTTCT
>JBOFQK010000148.1:0-18572 GCA_051660865.1 Culicoidibacterales bacterium
ACATTGGTAAATTTAACTTTAATTTCCGGATGTTCGGCTTCAAAATCACTAATAATTTCGCGGAGCGTTGTTTGCATCTCTTTTTTTTGTGAGAAAAATTCAATTTCAGTAATACCATCTGCTGTTGATGTGGCACTCCCGCACCCTACTAAACTCAAGGCTAATGTCGTTGCTACCATCATTGTGCCAAATATTTTTTTTGTGTTCGTATTCATAATTATTTCCTCCTAATTTTTTAACATTTTTGAAAATGAAATACAGTCGTATAAAAATCAGTTCGTTCCAATGGGATTGTTATCCCAACGTACATTAATTCGTCCCCACCATAACATTGCTTCGTTTGTACATCTTGATACGTTGCCGTTGCGTCTAAACCTTTTAAACGTAAGACTACAGTTGGTGATTCTGCTTGTGCTAAAACTTTGCAGTAAGTTACAACTGCCGCTGCTTTCGCTTTATCAACATACATCAAAGCTGTCTCATTTGGAGTGGTCGTCGGATTTAACAGTCGATACAAATCTCCTTGTTGGATAATTGGACGAATTGTTTTATATTTTGTGACTTGTTGCGTAATTTCGTCCAGTTCCATTTGCGTCAATTGCGTTAAATCTAACTCGTAACCTAAATTTCCTGCCATTGCAATTGCGCCTCGGGTTGCTAATGATGTGATTCGTCCAACTTGGTGATTTGGTACAGCTGAAACATGGGCTCCCATCGTAATCGCTGGATAAATAAAACTTGTTCCATGCTGAATTTGCAAGCGACAAATCGCATCGGTATTGTCACTTGTCCATGTTTGCGGCATATAGGCAAGCATGCCTAAATCGTAGCGACCACCACCACCTGAGCAACTTTCAAATAAAATTGTTGGAAATTTTTTGGTCAATGTTGCTAAAATCCGATACAAGCCAAGCATATAGCGATGACTTATTTCTTTTATTCCATATTGTTTCAATGCTGATGCGACACACGTCATATTCCGATTCATATCCCATTTCACATAACTAATATTGGCGCTCGTAAACACTTGTGTCATCGCTTCAATTAAGTAATCTTGAACATCTTCTCGCGAAAGATCTAAAACAAGTTGATTACGGCTATACAAGTGATTTCGATTTTCCATCTGTAAACACCAATCAGGATGTGCTCGATAGAGTTCGCTATCGACAGAAATCATTTCGGGTTCAACCCAAATCCCAAATTGCAATCCTTTTGCGTTCACTTGCTCTACGAGATGATTTAACCCTTTTGGTAATTTTGCTGTGTGCAAAAACCAATCACCTAGCGAACTATTATCATCATCACGCTTGCCAAACCAACCGTCATCTAAAACAAGCAGCTCAATGCCAACTTCCACCGCTTTATCAGCAAGAGCTAAAATTTTCGGTTCATCAAAATCAAAATATGTCGCTTCCCAATTATTCAATAAAATTGGTCGAAGTTTCCTTTGGTATTCACCATTTAAAATATGGTGATTAACAAAGTCGTGCATACTTTGGGTCATCGCACTAAAACCTTGATCTGTATACGTTAATAATGCTTCTGGTGTCGTAAACGTTGCTTCTGGTTCTAATCGCCAACTAAAAGTTTCCTGGTTTAAACCAATAAACATTCTCGTCGTTTGTAATTGATCCACAAAGGTTCCCGCTTCAAAATCGCCACTGTAAAGCAAATGCATCCCAATCACTTCGCCTTGGTCTTCATTCGCGGTCGGTGCTGCTAAACACGTGAATGGGGTTGCTTGATGACTCGATGCCCCACGACGGGAATTGACACTCATTAAACCTTGTTTCAATGGAGTTTTTTGGAATGTTTTTTCACGTGCATAAGCACCTGCTAATTCAATTAATTCATAATTGCTATGTTCTAAATCAAGCATCGCACTCTGGATTTTATCCAACGTGTATGTTGCTGTACTCAGATTCGTTACTTCAACATGCGTAGCAATAACTGGTTTATCACCAAAAATCGTATAAAATAATGTGACTTGCAATTTGAGCAACTCATCTTTTAAATGGATGATTAAGGTTTTAGCCTCATCAGCCATCGCTTGACTAGATGGTAAGCCTACTAAATTGACAACGCCAGCTTGGATTTCATACGCATGGAATCGTAAATCTAATCCAAGATCTTGATTATTTTGTACCATAATTGCTGGATAGCGGAAATCACCCATTCCTGCCGTTGCATAAACTTGCCGTTGTGTATCTAATGAAAAACAACGATTATCCGCGTATGGCCCCGGTGAAAAGGCACGATCGATAAACTGTGGCCAATTACTTGCGTGATAACGAGTAATTTTCTTACCGAAATGCCTTAAAAAAAGATAACCACTTCTATCTGTTTCAATTATTAAACTAATTTCTTTATTATTTAAGTGGAACAATAAGCCACTTCCCTCATTTTTTATTGCTGTAATTTCCATTCAAAACAAATCTCCTTCTTTTGATACCTTCATTCTAATATAAGAAAGCGCTTTTAAGAATGGTTTTATGTCATACTCATATGGTATAATGTCCTTAATTGAAACGGGGGTTTTTATTATGCTATTTTCTTATTTGGAATATAACCGCGAACAAATCGATGTGAATATTGATTTTTGCGGGCGGGAAGCTTGTCCTGAAAACTATTCTTTTGGTCCGACAATGCGCGAAAACTATGTCCTTCACTACATTATCGCTGGTAAAGGGACGCTCCATGTTGGAGACAATACCATCACTTTACAGGCGGGAGACTTATTCTTGCTTCCTAAAGATGAGGTCAGTTTTTATCAAGCCGATAGCCTTGATCCTTGGGATTATGTTTGGATTGGCATGAGTGGCAATAAAATTACCGAACATCTGCAAAAAAGCCAACTCGCGACGCGCTTCTTTTTAAGCCAAGTTCAAGCTTCAACAACTGTTGCTACCTTTTTAGCCCTCTTTGACAGCTTGAAAATTGTCACTGATCCGCATATTCTCTTACGCGTCAATGCCACATTATATGAATTCCTTTACTTTTTAGCGAGCGAATTCCCTGCTCAACAGATTTCACTTCCCAATCAACGTGAACTGTATTTTTACCAGGCGACAACTTTCATCGAAACAAATTTTTCACGGGGAATTTCGATTACTGATGTCTGCCACGAACTGAATTTAAGCCGTAGTTATCTGCACGCAATTTTCAAAGCCCATGCCCAAATGTCACCACAAGCTTTTTTATTACAAACAAAGATGACCAAAGCGGCTTTTTTATTAAATTCTAGTTCTAATTCAATCACAACTATTGCTGATTTTGCCGGCTACAAAGATGTCTTAGCTTTTTCCAAAGCTTTCAAAAATTATTTTGGCTGCTCGCCAACGAAATATCGTTCCTAACTACGTAAAACTTTGATAATTTACAACCAAAAGTAAAAAGCGGTAATTCTCACTTCAGATGAAAGTAAGAATTACCGCTTTTTTTAGTTTGTTTTTGCATTCCGTTCGTAGGGTTTCCGAATTTTCAGTTCGATGTCTTTAATTAGCACAAGTGGCTCTGGTGCGCCCTCGTCAGTCCGCAACGTTTTTTCAAACCAAGCAACATCATACCACTGTGAAAATTTATAACCAGTTTTTTCGAAAATACATCGCTTTTTGAATCCAAGTGCTCGATGCAAGTTTTCACTTTTCACATTTGGTACTGTGACTAAACTATACACATTTCGTACATTTTGTCGCTCTAATAACTCTAATATCGCTTGAGTTAACATTCGTCCATATCCTCGTCCAGTCTTTGTTTGTTTGATATAAACTGATAACTCTACATTCCACTGATAGGCTGCCCGTTCGCGTTGTTGACTTGCATAAGCATAGCCAATCACTTCACCATCAACTTCATAGACAAGATAAGGATAAACTTGTGCTATTCGTTGCACACGCTCACTAAATTCTGCAACAGTTGGGACGTGATATTCAAAAGTAATTGCTGTTTCACTGACATAGGGAGCGTAAATTTCTAGCAATGTCGGTATATCTTGCATTTCCACAAATCGTATCTGTGTCTTCACCATCAACTCTCTCCTTTTCCTTTAAACTTAGCGCTATTGTATCATATCCTGAACACTCTAGCTGACGAATTTTAATCATCCTCTATAATCAAAACACTCGGGTCCTGAGAATCGGACCCGAGTGAGCTTGGTGCTGTTTATTTCGTTGTTTGTTCAGCAGCTTGTTCGGCGGCTAAATTTAATTTATCTAATTTGTGAATAAATGGGAAGTAGACAAAGAATGACAGTGCTAAAATTGCTGCTTGTAACAGTGCCATTTTCCATCCACCAACGATAAATCCAGAAATAATTGGTGGCGTTGTCCAAGGAACAAGTACCCCACTAAACATCGGTACTAAACCGGTTGCGATTGCGAAATAAAGGATTAGCCCAGAAATAATTGGCATTCCGATGAACGGGATTGCTAAGAAGGGATTCATCACCACTGGTGTCCCAAATAAGATTGGTTCGTTGATATTAAATAAGCTTGGTACACCACCTAATTTACCTAACTCTTTATTTTGCGCTGATTTGGCAAAGAAGACAAGATAAATGACAAGTCCAATTGTCATCCCAGCTCCAGTGACAGTCATAAACTGATCTAAAAACTGTTGTGTGACAATTCGTCCACCATTTTCAAGCGTTAACGCTAATCCTGAATCAAGAATCGCTTGATTCGCCAATGAGTTAGCAGTTAAAACTGGGCCCATAATTCCCCCAACTAACGTTGAACCATGAATACCAAAGAACCATAAGAATGGTACAATGAATCCCATCATCACAACGCCGAATAGTGAATCCGTTAACCCTTGCAGCGGAATTTGAATGAAGCCATAAATTGCTTCAACAAAGGTTGTTGACCACACAAGATTGAAGAACATGTATAGTAGTGTTGCTACAACAACAATCACAAAAGTTGGAATAAGTGATGTAAAGGCATTCGCCACCCCTTGTGGGACGCCAGCTGGCATTTTAATGCGGATATCTTTTTTCATAAACCATGAGTAAGACCAACCTACGAGTAATCCAATCACGATTGCTGCGATCATTCCTTGACCAGCCGTCCAACTTTTATCGATAATGTTCCCGACAATTTCACCACTACCACTCGTTACATATGAATCGGTTAATAAGACGAATGTCACCATCGCGACAATTCCAGCACTCATCCCCTCAAAACCTTCATTTTGCACATATTTGTAAGCAATTGTAATCACCCCGACTAAAGCGACAATATTAAATGTTGCACCATAGGCTTGATTCAATGGATCAATTAAACCGTTAGTACTCAACCACGTTACGACAGCTTCAATTGGAAAGTTTGCGAGTAATAAGAATACCGAACCAACAATTGTGAGCGGCATCGTATAGAGGAGCCCATCTTTTAAGGCAACAATTCCCTTTAAACTAATAAACTTCATAATTGCCGGAATTACTTTTTCATTCATAAACTCATTCATAATTTATTCCCCTTTTTACCTTCAAACTATTTTAAATTCAGTGCAAAAGCTAAGACTTTTTCGCCATTCATCATCCCATAATCAATCATTGGAATTACGGCAACTGGCACTTGGTGTGGTGCACAAATCACTTCGGCTGCTTTTAATCGGTAGCCTACTTGCGGTCCTAATAACGCAACATCGCACGTTTCAACGTGTTTTGCAATTTCAGCTTCAGAATGGGCACTAATTTCGACTGCTATCCCTTGCTTCGTTGCTGCTTCGATCATTTTATTGACTAACATACTTGTTGACATTCCTGCTGCACAAAATAACTTAATTGTTTTCATAATTTTTCTCCCTTTTTCGCTGTGATTGACGTTTTTTTAAATTTCTTCACCATTGGTGCTAATTACGTTTTGATACCAGGCAAAAGAATCTTTTTTACTCCGCGCAAGCGTACCATTGCCTTGATTATCACGATCAACATAGATAAATCCGTACCGTTTTTTCATCTCACCTGTCCCAAATGAAATGACATCAATACAGCCCCAAACAGTATATCCCATCACTTCAACACCGTCTAATTCAATCGCTTTTTTCATTTCCAAAATATGATTGCGTAAATATGCTACGCGGTATTCATCGTGAACTTCACCGGTTGCAGTTCGTTCATCAATCGCACCGAACCCATTTTCTACGATGAATAACGGTAACTGGTAGCGATCAAACAAAATATTCAACGTATAGCGGAGCCCAACAGGATCAATTTGCCAACCCCAATCTGAGGCTTCAATATGAGGATTACGCTCAAAATGTTTAAATGCCTCGGCAGCATTTGTCACTTTATTCGCTTTGACAGCCGCTGACATATAGTAACTTAAACCAATGTAATCAACAGTTCCTGCTTTTAAAATCGCTTCATCTTCTGGCTCCATTACAATATTTAAGCCTTTACGCTCCCAATATTTTTTTGTGTAATTCCCATAAGCACCACGTGCATGGACATCAGCGTAATGCCAGCGTTTCCGCATCTCTTCTTCACATAACATCACATCATCCGGATGACATGAGTATGGATAAATTGGTACCATTGCCATCATACACCCGATTTGGAAGTTCGGATTAATTTTCTTTCCTAAAGCAACAACTTTCGCACTCGCAACAAGTTCATGATGTACGGCTTGGTAAATTACTTCTTCACGATTTTCACCCGGTTGAAAAATAATTCCTGAATTACAGAAGGGGAATAAATCTTCTTCAAAATCGGCTTGATTGTTGATTTCATTAAATGTCATCCAATATTTGACCTTATCTTTATACCGTTCCATTACAGCTTGGGCATACGTCACGAAGAAATCAATACATTTTCGATTCCGGAATCCACCATATGTTTTCACTAAATGATAAGGCATCTCAAAATGAGAGAGCGTAATAACTGGTTCAATTCCATATTTTAGTAATTCATCAAAGAGATCATCGTAAAATTGTAATCCTGCTTCATTTGGCGATTGTTCATCACCATTTGGGAAAATCCGTGTCCAAGCAATCGATGTGCGGAAACATTTAAAGCCCATTTCTGCAAACAAGCGAATATCTTCTCGATAATTACCATAAAAATCAATTCCAGTATGATTTGGGTAATACTCACCTTCAATCACACCATCAGTAATTTTGCGTGGCACTCCATGTGCACCAGCTGTCATAACATCTGCTAAACTGACACCTTTTCCCCCAGCTGTCCAAGCACCTTCTAATTGATGTGCGGCTACTGCGCCACCCCATAAAAAATCTTTTGGTAACATTTGCTTTTCTCCTTTGTGTTCATTCTCTTATAAACCCATTATAGCAAGCGCTTTCTTGTTTGTCTGGATTTAGCAATGAGTTGGAGCCAGTCCGTTTGATTGGAACGTGTTCCAGAAAAAAAAACCTGTTTTTTTCATTCGCTTCTTGTTGACAAAAAAAGACATAAGCAAATTACTTACGTCTTCGAAAATCTTTATACTTTTTCAACATCGGCTAAATTGAGTTGTACTTGTTTCCCAATTCGCTCCAAAAAATAAACAGTTGGCATTTGTGTTGTAATATTCACATCATATTCAAGCATATCTAACGGAAAGTAGTAACTTAGCACCAAATCAGCCATCCGGGCAACTGTACTCGTATCACTATTCGTAATCGCAACGATGGCACAATTAAAATCTGCAAAGCGGCGAAGTTGACTGACAATTTGTTTAGTTTCACCTGAAACACTGAGCACAATAATGACAGCACCTTCATAATAGCCAATTGGAACCGGATAAAAAGGGTCATCAATATATTGAGCAACCGTGCCAATACTCGATAAATATCTCGCTCCATATTTCGCTAAAATTCCTGAACTTCCAATCCCTAAAAAAATGACTTTTGTTGCATATTGAATGATTGAAGCAATGTCATAAATTTTTTGTTCATATTCACGACTTTGTGCCTTATGTAAAAAGTCAATCAAAAGCGTATCATCTGATTGCATCACTTCAGTACTTACAGCTAAGTGCTGCTTGTACTTAAATAAAAATTCTGAATACCCACTACAATTAAGTTTTTTACAAAACCGCAAAATCGTCGTTGTCGAGACGTGCACATTTTGAGCAACTTCACGAATTTTCATCGTTAAAATCTGCTCTTTTTGCTTAATTACGTAGTTATAGACTTCGAGTTCTAATTCATTTAACTTTGAAATATCTTGATAACTAAACATTTGACCCACCCTTTTCGTTAGTTATTTTTAATTATACCAAATTACGCACGAAAACGGAATGCAGCCTGTTGATTATATCAAGCTAATCATTCCGTTTTCCACGTGAATTGATCTCGTTATTTTCCGCTTCATCTCAATTAAGTGCTGTAGTCAGTTCTATACTCATTTTTATCAGGTTCTAATCTCTTCAGTGTTCAGAAAATAAGGAAATGACTGAACTCAGCTTTTGTGAATTCAGTCATTTCCTTATTGTTTAGTTGTAGCACCACCGTCAAACACTCTAGGTATGAAAAACGGCTTCAAACACTTACTTCCATAACATGTCTCAGCCTAGTGATCGGCTGAAAATCGAAAATGACTGAACTCATCTTCTGTGAATCCAGTCATTTCCTTATTTTCGTCGCCATCACTTTTTCATCTCAGTTAACTAGGTATGAAAAACGGCTTCAAACACTTACTTCTTTAACATGTTTCGTGCTTCAGGACTTGGGCAAAACGTAAACTCTGATGGGTTTATGTGAAACTTACTTCTTAACACGCTATTCACTCCAGTGTTCAGAAAATCGCAAACTCTCATGAGTTCGTGAGGAACTCGCTTTGATTTTGCTTATTTTCTAGCCACACTGGTGGAAACTTTTTTACTTCGTATTTTCCAACGTGAATAGACGCTCACGTCCTTTTCTAATTTTGGTGAAAGCACCGCACTCAAACACTTACTTCCTTAACGTGTTTCAGCCTAGTGTTCGGCTGAAAATCGAAAATGACTGAACTCATCTTCTGTGAATCCAGTCATTTCCTTATTTTCGTCGCCATCACTTTTTCATCTCAGTTAACTAGGTATGAAAAACGGCTTCAAACACTTACTTCCATTGTGGTTCTAATGGTGTGTCTAATTCGAATTCACGGGTTGTACTCATTTGATAGAACCATTCTCCTGATTTTTTGATACGGCGAGCACGGTCTTGAGTCATGTCCATTTCAACTAAGCCGTAACGGTTTTTCAATGCGTTATATGGCGAAATGTTATCCATAAAGTTCCATACTAAGTATCCTGTACAGTTACTTCCTTCTTCAACAGCACGTAATAACCAAGCTAAATGTTCAGCGAAGAATTCAATCCGGTAATCATCTTGAATTTGCAGGTCTTCATTTTTATATTTTTCTTCACCTTCAACACCCATACCATTTTCCATAATCATCCATTCGATGTTGTTGTATTCGCTTTGGACTGTTTTTGCTAAATCGTATAATGCTTTTGGATAAATTTCCCAGCCACGATGTGGATTCATGCGTTTTCCTTGCATATCATAATGTTCAAAGTATTGATCTGGATGGAAGAAGCTATTCGCTAATTGCGTTTCACGGGCTTTAACACGTCCTGGTTGATAATAGTTAATTCCTAAAATCTCAATTGTGTTTTCCGCAATAATTGTTGCTTCTTCAGTTGTCATTTCAAAAGCACAATCATTGGCAGCTAAAATATCTAACATTTCTTGTGGTAAGACACCATGAACTAATGAATCCATGTAAAAACGGAAGTTAAATAATTCTGCCATTCGCTTCGCTTCAAGATCACGCGGATGATTACTTCGTGCATACACTGTTCCTAAATTTAAAATCGTTCCGATTTTCCCTTCGAAGTTTCCTTCGCGGAATAATTTCACTGCTTTTGCCGTTGCCAAGACTTTTCCATAGTTCCATGCAAATGCTGTTTTTGGCTCAACATAACTTGGGGCCCAGTTTCCATGTAAGAAGCATAATTCTGGGATTACACCTGGCTCATTAAATGTCCAGAAGTGTTTCACACGCCCACTATAACGTTTGAATACTTGTTCGGCATATTTAACGTATAATTCAATCACATGTTTAGATTCATATCCGCCATATTTTTCATATAATTCATACGGTAATTCCCAATGCTCTAAACAGATCATCGGTTGGACACCTTGTTTGATCATTTCATCGACAACATTATCATAAAATTGGGCTGCTTCTTCATTCACAGTTGCAGTTTCAAAGTCTTCGATAAAACGACTCCAGTCAATTGAGAAACGATTTGCTTGTAATCCAACTTTTGGCATTAAAGCAATATCTGCTTGATAGCGATTGTAGAAATCACAGGCAATTGTTGGTCCAATTCCATCGAACCAGCGGTTTGGTGCTTGCTTATACATGTAATCAACAAAATTATCGTGTTTTTTGCCATTCCAGCCCTCAGTTTGCCAAGCTGCTTGTGAAGCTCCGACTAAAAAATTATTTGGTAATTGATACTTCATCGTTGTTCCCTCTTTTTCCTTATTTTTTTGAAAAGGTTTTCTTCTCTTTAATTATATGAATTTTCGCTTATTATGTAAATGATTTTCGTGCTTTTTTTAAAATTAAATCGGTTTAATTTTATTGTTTGTGTTTTCTCGCTTTTTTGAGCGATTTTTATGCATAAAAAAACTCACTGCTGCTTCAATTAGCCAACTCAAGGCAGTGAATTTTTTCATTTAAACTTCGCTTATTTTGTTTCAGGTGTAAAAACAAGCGTCATGATTGATTGATCAGGGACAGTTACATTTACCCCTTGACCATTAATGACTAATGCCACTTCTTCAATCCACCCTTCATTTTGGAGGACACACACAATTGTGCCGTCAGGATTTTCAAAACTTGTGACATGGAAGTGTTCACCAACAATATGGGTATTTTTTACCGCTTTCGCGCCACGTTGAATGTACCGTGAGAAATGTCCAATCACATAGTATGATGGATTAAACATTAACGTATCTGTTTCGCGATCAAGCATAATTGGCGCCTCACAGAAATTATTGACATGATTTGGACCACCTTGTTCATTTAACAGTAAGTTCCAATCAATCCAACCTTCTGACCAGTTATTAAAGTCACCAATAATATTCCGACCGTACCGTTGACCATTTTCCCATGAACCAATATAATTCGTATCTTTTGCCCCTTCAGCTGTTGTCGTTAATTCGACACACCCTTCGGTAAACAACAAATGTTTATCTGGGAATAAGTGATGCAATGTCGCTAATTGATTAAAATCTTCACTCAAATACCAGTGATTCCCAGTTCCCCAAACATATTTTGCTGCTTCCGGATCACTTAAAACCGTTGCTGCTCGTTCAACTAAAATATCACGATTGTGATCCCAAATAATTACTGCAGTATCAGGATAATTACTCGCTTTTAACGTTGGTCCTAAGTGATTTTTGATAAAGTCACGTTCCTGTTCAGCGCTGTAGAGACAAGAATCCCAACATTGAAGTGCCTGTGGTTCATTTTGAATACTCACTCCCCAAATCGGAATCTTGCGCTCATTCATCGCTTCGATAAATTTAACATAATATTTCGCCCAAGCAGCCGCGAATTCTGGTAATAACTCACCACCGTAATTCATTTCTTTTGTCGTTTTCATAAAGGCTGGTGGACTCCATGGTGATGCCAACATTTGCAATGGCTTCCCTTGTTTTAGCATTGCCGCTTTAATCATCGGTACAACCCATTGATCTTCATGACTCAGGTCAAAACTAGTTAAATCAGCATCGCCTTCTTCAATATACGTATAGTTTCCTAATGCAAAGTCACACGAATGAATCGCGACGCGACCTAATTGATAATTCAAACCCGTTTCCGCATCAAAGTAGGCTTCAATAATTCGTGCTTGATTTTCTGGTGTTGTTTGTGCATAGGTATACGCTGCTGCTTCAGTAAATGCCCCACCAAATCCTAAATGGGTTTGAGCCTTTTCACTCGTATTAACCGCAATTATTTTTCGTTTACTATCATATGTCCCAAATGGTTGACTTGGCACTGCTTGCCAAAAACTTAAATCACGTTTTTGTGAACGGATTACTTCTACTTTCATCATTCTAATTATCCTCGCTTTGTAAAATAAACATCAACTTTTTTGATTGCTCCTTGGCGGAAGCGTTCAGCTTGCTCACCATAAAGTTTTGCACCTGCTACTTGGTGACCATCGATAACTAAGTGGCTTACTTCGACATTATGATTATATGTTGCTTCACCTGTTGGATTGTGATATGTCACGGTTGTTTTTCCAAAAACAGTCGCCTGTACCTGATTGTGTTCATCAAAGAAATCAGCTGCTAAAATTGGTGCAAACGTAAAGCTTAATTGACCATTTTCCATACTGAACCAACGTTTTCCAATCATCATTAATTGCCACATACTTAAATATTCACTCGTCGCTCCAGTTAAACGAGCAACAAAACCTTGACCATGCACGCTTGGATCCGGATTGACACTACTTGCAATAAACGAAACATTTTCAAGCGGACTGCGACCGTACGTCTTTGGATCACGGAAACAAACAAGATTCGTTTGAATTTCAGTGAAAAATTGGTCGTACAAACCAGCTTTCAATAAACCAAGTAAATATTTATACGTCATATGTAAGAACACCGCTTCACGTTCAAGCCACCCTGGTGTAAATGCTTGCGCACGACCAATTTCAAAAGTCGTCTCATTTAATGATTCGCTCGTTTTGTACATCGCTAATTCGGTATCATAAATACCACTTTGACGAATCGCATTATACGTAGCCGTTGCTTGTTCATGATCCATTACTTTCATACTCCGCGCTGGTGCTTCTAAGAAATGTGGTAAAACATAGGCGGTAAAGTTTTTCACTTCCACTGCTTGCAATCCATAATGAGTCATAATTGGTTCACCAGTTTCACTTTGGCACACACAATATTCGCTCGCTTCAAAGTATAAATAGGTTGGCAATAAACCATTCCCTAATTCACGTGCTTTTGCTAATCCAACTTCTAATTTAGTAATCATTGCTTCACATACTGTTTGAATTACTGTTACTGCAACGCTTGTTTGTTCACCACTAATGCCAAAGCGTACAGTTTCACGGTATGCTTCTTTTAATTCACTCATTGCTTGCCAAGAAACAAAATCATTGCTCGCTTGCGCTAACGTTTGCATTACTGCACTTAGTACTGGCGCAAATTCTTTCATCAGTTGGACATGCTCGCATGAACTTGTGGCTAAGCTCGTTGTGATAAAGCGTAAACTCCGTAACAACTCAACACTTTCACTGACACCAGAACCGAATAATCCTGGCAAACCATTCATCGCATCGTTCCACCCTGGTTTATTTGCTTCCATCTGGATTCCAACCCCAATTGGATCAAGGTTCAAAAACTTCATCGTTGCCAGATGAACTAATTTTTCAATTAAGGTTGTTTGATACACTTCACCTTGGCCATACGCTTTGCGCACCCAGTTTGCGGTTTTCGGATTTAAGTGTAATTTTTCAATTTTCGCTTCATCTTCTTCGATTAAGGCACCATATTGACGAACCGTCCCATTTGGCGTTAACACATATTTTTCAGCACGTGTTGCGACTGTCGCAGGGCTCTCATAAAATTGATAGTCAGCAGCTTCAAATAAAAATTGCTGTTGTTGATCAGGATAAATCGCACAGTAATTTTCCACTAAATCAAGGTTATATGTCCAGTGATCAACCCAGTAGCCTTCGCCAAATGTCGCTTCAAAGTGTTGGTTACTTGCTGTTAATAATAGTGTTAACACTTCATTTTCTGGTAATCCTAGTGTAACTTGCGCATGAGCGGCAGTGTTAATAATTTTACCTGGGGTAAATTTATCACTTAATACTGAGCGCATCACGTCATGGCCATCAACAAAGCACTGTTGCAATAATGCCTCAATATCGCTCGTTGCTTTTAAAGTAAACGTTGATCCAAGGACACCAAGTGGATTATAGCCATCAAGTTGCATTAAGTCATAGAAATTTTTCACGTTATACGCTGCAACTGCTGGTTGGAACAAGACATCATTGCGGCGATTTTGATTCACATCACGGAAGTTTCCGTTTCCTTGTGAATAATATTCAGGAGCTAATGAGAAGAAGTTATAATCACGTTCGGGATCACCATGTTTGCGTGAGAAGACATGATACACTTTTGCATCCTCGCCTTCGCCAAAAATCATCGGTTCCCCACCGCGTAATAAATTGTCTAAGTAATTTTGTTTCGCATACGCATCGAAAATTGGATATGCCGTTTTCGTTGTGACTGGTGTTACTAATTCATCAATAATTTCAGTTCCACGTTGACGCTTCGCTTCAAAATAGTTTGGTGCACTAAAGTCGGCTTGTCGCGCCCGCAATTCGGTAACATTTTCTGTATAGCCTATCATTGTATACATAACTTGTTGTTGATTTGGTGCTAACATCAGTGTTTGTGCGCTAAAACCACACGGTACTTTATTGACTGTTGCTTGTGGTTGTTGACATAATTGGGTAATGCTGTGATTTTTTAAACCATGGGCAATACTTAATGTTGTATCTTGACCAAAAATAACCGTTGGATCAACAATCGTCGGTAAGCTTTCACCATTACTTGTTGAGAAGTAAAAGTTCCCAGCATATTCATTGCTTAAACTAACTTCAGCTTCATCACTCGTTGAAGCGCGAACTTTGTATAATGGCATCTGTGTATCAACACCGACAACATCCATCCAACTACGCATTAAGTTTGACATCGTTTTAAACGCTTCGTGACTCACACCACTTGGCAATAACATCGCTAATCCATCAAGTAATTCTAAGGTTTGCGGTTGCGCTGCTATGTTTTCAATCGTCACCTCACGTACAAGTGCGCCAAAGTTTTCTTCTGGCAAAGCATAATAGGTTACACTCACTTGAATTTCACGACTGTGATTTTTTTCAACAATCGTCACTTCGTTGCGTTTCACATGCATTTCCCGGGTAAAGTCATCAGTTTGATTATTTGGTGAAAATGGTTCATAAACAGTGCCATCACATTTGATGAATGTGCGGAACCCATTAATATGTGTATATTGATACCCAAGGTTTGCTGGTTGGAAATCTAAAATTGCTCGATCTTTGTTTTCAATCCCAAAGCTAGTAATTCCTTGCCCACGATTAGCGTAGAATGCCCAAATTGGCACCCCGCGTAATCCGGCAATTCCTGGTAAAAAGCTTGAAAAGCTTTTTTGTTGATCGTAATGATAAATTGTAAATGTATCCTGTTCGTAGTGATAAGTTTTCATCTTGTTCCCCTTTTAAAATCCTTTACTCTTTTACAGCCCCTGCTGAAATGTTACTAATAATATGTTTTGAGAAAAATAGGAAAGCAACCATAATTGGTAAAACCGAAATTGCAATCGCTAAATATGTTGCACCAATATTTGCGGCCATATCTGTCGAAGCCTTTAACGACCCCATCATGACTGGTAACGTAAATTTACTTGGTGATAATAAAACTACTAATGGTAAAATATATGAATTCCATGCGCCAATAAATGTCCCAATTGACATCGTTGCAATCCCTGGCATCATAATTGGAATCGCAATTTTATGGAAGATAGCTAATTCACTCGCCCCATCAATTCGTGCTGCTTCAACAATTGTTGGTGGTAACACTGATTGTAAATATTGGCGCAAGAAGAAGACGACGAACGGGCTTGCAATCGCTGGAATAATTAATGGAATGTAACTATCAATTAATCCTAAGCCACTAATCAGATCATATAGCCCAATCAATCCCAGTTGTCCGGGCACCATCATCAACACTAACATGACTGTGAAAATTGCATTTTTCCCTTTAAAATTGTAAATCGCAAACCCGTATGCTGTTAAGGCTGAGAAGTACCCTGATAAAAACGTAATTGATACGGCAACGAATAAACTATTAAATAACCCGCGGAAAATATCGAAATATCCCGTCATTGTTTCCCAGTTTTCGATTAATGATGATCCTGGTAAAAACGAGAACCCACTCATAATTTCTTGACTATTTCTCGTTGCATTAACCATCATCATGTAAAATGGCACCATACAAGCAATTGCAAGTGCAATCATCAGCGCATATAATATCCCTTTTCGTGCTTTAAACCACATTTATTTGTCCCCCTTTTTCTTAATGTTTTTACTGTACATCGACTTGAAGATAAAGACTGATGAAATCGCAATAACAAAGAATAAACCATACGCAATTGCAGCAGCATAACCAACATTATTGTATTTAAACGCTGAGTTAAATAAGTACATAACAACTGTATTTAACGCTCCAAATGGCGCCCCAATTCCGTCGGTTAACAAGAATGGAATGTCGAACATTTGAATTCCCCCGATAAATGATGTCAATGCGACATATAATAAGATAGGTTTTAATAATGGCATCGTAATTTTCGTAAATACTTGCCAACGATTCGCGCCATCAATATGGGCCGCTTCAAAGTAATCTTTTGAGATTCCTTGCACCCCTGCCATTAAGACGATAAATGTGCTTCCAAACCACATCCAAGCACCAATAATTCCGACAACAAGCGTTGCTGTTCCTGGTTGCCCTAACCAATTGATTTTCGTGCTAATTAAGCCGCTGCTGATTAATAATTGGTTGAAACTTCCGTATTGCCAATCAAGTAATGAACTAAATAAGAAGGCAACTGATGTTGCAGCAATTAAGTTCGGTAAATAGAAGATTGCTCGGAAAATTTTCAAACCTTTCATTTTATATTTAATATCCGAGAAGATTAACATTAGTGCAAAAGCTAACACCATCTGCAAGACAATGTTAATTGCCCACATTTTAAAGGTATTACCGAATGCATTGAAAAACATTGGATCACTCAGTAATTGTTGATAGTTACTAATTCCATTGAAGATTGGCTCACCGTAGCCAGCATAATCGGTAAAACTTAGCATTAAAGTTTTAATAATTGGATAGATATTAAACGTTAAAAACACAATTAAAAATGGTGCTATAAACGCATAACCTAATACGTTTTCGTTCTTTAATTTCTTAGTTTTACGCATTATTCCCGCAATACCTTTTCCTGTGTCAACAGCCTCTGGTTGGACAAGTACTTGTTCTTGAACCATTTCTTTCATTTTCAATTCGCCCCTTTTTTATAAATATGGCGCTAGCTCAGAAATTCTGATACTAGCGCGCACTATTTTTTTTATTATTCCGTTGGTAATTCTAATTTCGGATAGACTGATTTTACATTTTGGTAGAATTCAGCGAGTGCTGCCTCTTTTGTTTTCTCACCAAGTTGTACAGCATTAATTGCTTGTCCGAAGAATGCACCAATTTGATCATCATACTCAGTAATCAATGAAATATCGATGCTTTGTGCTTGATCTAACCAGAATTGGTATGTTTTTTGACCACCGAACATCTCATTTTCAAGGTCTTTATTCGCTTCTAATACTGCTTTATTTGAAACAATATCTCCATTTGAAACTTCAGACCACCAAGTTGCTGTTTCTTCATCTAATGTCACAAATTTCATGAAATCCCAAGCAGCATCTTTGTTTTTACTGTATGTATTGATTCCTACAAATGTTCCACCAGCGAAGTATGGTGACATCCCTGTTGTAATCCCGAATTTTCCAGCGTTATCACCAGCATTATCGCGTAAGATTAATGATCCCCATGTTGGTAATGCATATGAGAATACTTCCGTTGTTGGACCAGCGACACTTGCTCCTTCTTCACCATTGAAATCTTCGACAGCATCAGCTGTTGCTGGAATTGGTCCTGCCATTGATGCATACCAGGCTGCCGACCATTCACCAGCGAAGGCTGTTAAATCTTCTTGGTATAATTTGACAGCTGTATCAAAATATTGCATTTTCCCGTCTGTCATTTGCAGTTTGTTATCGACTACCCATGGTTGTGGATCATCACCAACATTTGTAAACCAGCGTAAGTTTCCTGTATCCGAGAATACTTTGTATCCTGCTGCTTTCATTTCATTTGCAGTTTGTAACATTGCATCCATATCGGCAAATTTTGTTGCCATGAATTCTGGTGAATCATCACCATACACTGCTTGGGCAATATCACGACGATATAAAATCCCTCCTGGTGTGACTTGATAACTTAACGCACGAACAATCCCTTCATCGTCACTTCCGGCTTCGAAAACATAGTCAACAAGTTGATCACGGTAATCTTCGGCATTATATGGTGCTTGTGATAAATCTTCAAAATATCCCGCTTTCATAAATCCATCTAACATTTGTGGTTCCCCAACGATGATATCTGGTGTTGATGATTTTCCACGTAAAGCAGTCGAAACTTTTGTTGGATAATCAGCTGGCGAAATAATCGTTACTTCAACTTTTTTATCAGGATTTTTTTCCATATAATAATCAGCATACGTTTTTAAATCTTCTGATAATGTCCAAACTTGTAAAGTTTCACCACTGCCAGCATTATTTGTGTCTGATCCTGTGTCTGAACTTGTTCCACTTGTGCCACACGCCGCTAAACTTAACGCTAGCCCCCCAGCTACCATACTTGTCATCATTTTTTTAAAATTACGATTCATTTTTGTACCCCCTGGTATTTTT
>JBOFQK010000149.1:0-1768 GCA_051660865.1 Culicoidibacterales bacterium
CCATTCGCTAACGAACCATTAGGAATAAAGACGACTTTATTATCAACCGTTAGTAATTCGGTATAGAAAATTTTAATCGCTTCAACCGTACCTGAGTGCGTCGTATCCGAAATAAAATCACCAACTTTAAAGGGACGTAAGAAGAGAATAATTACCCCACCAGCAAAGTTGCTTAAACTGCCTTGCATTGCCAAACCGATGGCAAGACCAGCCGAAGCAAATAAAGCGACAAGACTGGCAGTATCGAGCCCAACAATGCCCATCGCTGTTAAGATTAAGACAACGCGCAAAGCTGAAGTGAAAATTGCCTCGAGAAAGACGACAAGTGTTTCATCAGTTGCCCGTGCTTGTAAAAGTTTGACAAAAATTTTCATGAAATGACCGATCAGTCGCCAACCAATAGAGAGTACGACTAAGCCAAGGGCTAACTTAAGACTACTTGGAATTAACCAAGCTAAAAAATCTGCTAATAAAATATTGAAATCCATAAAAAAATCCTCCGAAACAGCATTGTAACAAGTGAAACCGTTTATCGTCAAGTAGAATGAAAAAAACCGCCACAATCGGTGTGACGGAAGCGTTATGGACACCAAATTTGTTGACAAAGCCCTTGTTGAAACCAACTACAACTGTGGCAACAGGCCGCGAAGGTAGTTGGTGTCATTTGCTGTTGTAACTTGGCAATGAGGAGATTGTAGTCATAACTCACCCCGAGTTCAAGCTGGAAAGTCGTTAAGACGGTAGTGTCTAAGTGTAAAATATGGGTATGCGTTTGGCACTGGGTTCCGGAACGGTTTGGACAAAGCGTACAAATTTGATCATTCGTGAGCGTTAATTGAATTTTCGTCCCCGGTTGTTGTAATTGCGCTAAAAAGTTGTCAAAGTTGTTGACGAATTCTGGCGAATAGCCATAGCCTTGATAGGCGTGGGTACATAGTAAGTGGTGTGGTCGCAACGTTAATCGCATACGCGCACCAGCCTTTGCATGCCAGCATGGTGTTTGAGTCGTAAGCCAATGGAAACGGCCAAGCTTGCTTTGATCAGTTCCGGAAGCAGAAATGGCCAAAAGCACGCGAGTAACGCTTGTGCAAAACTGATTTGACTCAACACCATAAATTGGAGTGTACCAAGCAAGAGATTAAGTAAAATCGCGCTGAGTGTCGCCCCGAATAAGAGCGGCCACGCGGTTGTGCGGCTAGCGGTAAAGCCAACGAGTGCCGCCATGAAGGGGAAGGACAGTAAAAAACCACCAGTTGGTCCAAATAAGACCGGTAAGCCCCCACTGAAATTGGCAAACACCGGAAAGCCAAGTGCACCAATCAATAAATAGACCCCAGTTGTGATCAAACTGTAACGAGCGCCGAGGAAAAATCCGAGCAAGAGAATCATGAGCGTTTGTAAGGTGAACGGCACACCGGTGACAAACGGAATCGAAATTTGAGAAACAACCGCAAGTAAAGCGGCGAAAATAGCACACTGACTCAGTGTTGTTGAACGCATGGCCACAAGTAAGCCCTCCTTTTTAAAAGTTAGCCCAAGTATACTGGAATTTATTTTGAAAGTCAAACTAAATAGTAGCGGGCGGCGAAAAGCAGTCGCTATCACCGGAGTTTTCTTGTATAATACAAACAGAAGCAAAACAGCTTGGAGGAAGAAAAATGGCGAAAATAACAGTAGTTGGTAGTTTAAATAGTGATCTCTCGATTTGTACGACACAGTTACCGAAAATGGGTGAAACGGTCGTGGGGAGTGATTTCCAAATGTTGCC
>JBOFQK010000150.1:0-1681 GCA_051660865.1 Culicoidibacterales bacterium
TGTTGACTGTAAGTCCATATCATCAAAAAGATGGTTAAAGTCATCTTCGCTTGCTGTTCCTAATGTTGACTCTGTAACGGCATTGATTGCTGCTTGTAATTGTTCAATACTGAACGTTTGCTGTTCAATCGCGGCAACAAGTGTATGGAAAAGATGCTTTGGTTCAATCACATATCCGATTTGTTCGATTAGTTCTTCAGCGAGCTCTGTTCGGAATTCTTCATCTGCCCAAGCTTCTTCAAATGTCATTTCGTCTTCTGATAATAATTCCGTTGCTTTCGCGACTGTTTTCTCACTCAAATAGCGATAGAAAATTAAGCCTAAAATATAGTTTTTAAATTCATTGGCCTCCATTTGCCCACGTAAGTCATTGGCAATTGCCCATAACGTACTATGAAGTTCTGTTTGTTGTTGTTGTTGTGTTGCTGTTAAGCTCATATAATTCTCCTTTGTTTTCAAATCCAAATTCACGATTGATTAACTAAATGTCATATCTTTCAATTCGGCAGGCAACTTCTGTAGTACCCGTTTCATTTCATTCAATTTTGTCTCGTAGTTGATTTGATCATAATGTATTACTCCAACTGTCATCCATCTTCCCGGACTGTATTTCGTTGTATTAAAATCAGTACCTATTTGCTCGATAAAGAAGTTTTGAATAACTCGCCTAATCGCGACAACGTGTTCTTTTTCAATTGTATGTTCTGGGTCAATCGTATGTTTAACCGCAATCTTATTATCCTCAATTTGGAGATAAATATCCGTTGCTACACGCTCAGGAACGCCAAATTGTCGTAATTCCTCTTTAATCAAATTCAACCACCAAAGTCCCATAAAGCCCCCGGATTTATTGGCAACATAACCCCATGACACATCACCATCTGTCAAGATATTACTATTTAAATGTGTAAAAAACCCACGATATGTCCGGTGGTGCCAATTGTGAATTGCTTCTTGAGTATACGCATTTGTTTGTACTTCAATTTCTTCTAAATAGGCAAGGTAATCACAGACAAGTGGATGCGGATTTTGACTCGTTTGAGCATACTTTCTGAAAATCGGTAATAATGTTTGGCGAGTAAACTCAAAATCAACATTTGGCTCTGGGTATGGCTGTTCAATGATTTTGTAGTACACACAAATGATATGTTCCTCTAGGATCCCTTCAGCTAATAAGCTGTTTTTATAGCGATTCACTTGATTGCCATGTGTGTTCGTAAAGGTTTTATCCTCAATAATGACATATAAATCATCAATGATAATCAAGACATCAATATTTTTGTATTGTTTTTTTATTTCCTTAACGACAAAATTTGTTGGTGCTTTGACGTTTCTCTGTTCTAAGTTTGGATTATTTATGAAAATAGTTTGCAATAACGCTTGCGCACATTGCCGCAAATCAGGATTTTCATCCCTTCCCTCGGCAGTTGCATGTGATAATAGCCAGCAAATAAATGCATCTTGTGATAATTCCGAAGTTGCATATTGAAATAAATTCGTTACTTTCATGATTTACTTCTCCAATCATTTCCCGATAGTTCACTTACTTTTATCCATACAAGTTGACATGTTCACAGATAAATTCTGTAATTTGTTGGCGTGTTGTTTTTCGCTGTTTTAGCCCAAGTTTTAAATCTTGGCGAATATCAGCATCAATTAACGGACCATCGATCAAACCTGA
>JBOFQK010000151.1:0-71955 GCA_051660865.1 Culicoidibacterales bacterium
GTTGCTTTTGTTTGCTTTCCTTAAGGACAAGTATTATGATATCACTCATTCCTCTTCCCGTCAAGAACTTTTTTGAAAAAACTTTTATTGTTTTTATTTCCTCTCTTTTTTCAAAAAAAAGCAGCAATTGCTTGCTGCTTGAAAGTTTTTACTATTCACTTGATTTCGATTGTGCAAGTAAGACAATACTATATGGTGCAATATATACTTTACTAACATTTTCTTTAATTGCCGTTGTTCCTGCACACTGTTCATTTACATATAAAGACCAACCTGGCTCATCAACTTCAAAATGCAACATTTCACTTGTTGTATTAATTACCATGAAAATATTCTCCCACGGCCCATACTCACCAACTTGTTCAATTTCATATAAAGTCATGCCATTGGTCAACATCTCTATTCGACAGTGTTTTTTTATTAACGCTTTGTCAGCAAAGTGCAATGCCCCATGTAATTTACGTAAGGCAATCAATCCACGAATATATTCAACATTTTCTTTATATTGAATCATCCGACTCCAGTCAAACTGGTTGATACTATCATCAACATTATAACTATTTTCAACACCTTTTTTTGTTCGGAAAAACTCCTGCCCACCATGTAAAAAGGCAATCCCTTGCGAAAGTAGTGTTAAGCTTGTTGCTAAACGATGAATTTCTTGTAACATGACAGTGTGTCCTGTTGGATATTCAATTTGGAAAAAATCCCACATCGTATGATTATCATGACATTCAACATAATTAATACATTCACTTGGTTCTTTAAATAAATTTACTTGTCCATAAATGCCAAGACTTGCCGTTAATAAATCAGGCATGTTTTTATTAAATCGATTTGAACCCGTTACAATCCCAGTTTGTTGATTTTCATCTTTACGAATCGTATCTCCTTTTAAAGAATCGCGGAACACATCATTAAAGTGACCAATAAGTGGCATTTCTTTTGAATTAAACATATGCGCTTTTTGTGATTCAATCAAAGAGGTTGGCATGTTCCATCCTTCACCATATAACATAATTGTTGGATCAATTGCCGTTAATGTTTTTCGGATTTCATTCATTGTTTCAACATCTAAAATTCCCATCAAGTCAAACCGGAAGCCATCAATCCCAAATTGTTCGACCCAATAGCGAACTGAATCGACAATATATTTGCGAACCATTTGCCGTTCACTAGCAATATCATTCCCACAAAACGTTCCATTCGACATTTGCCCATGATGGTCATAACGGAAGAAATACCCCGGCACAGTTTTTTCGAATGCATGTGTCTTGTGGTTATATACATGATTGTACACGACATCCATATTAATTCGCATTCCTGCTTGATGAAATTGTGAAATCATCTCTTTTAGTTCAATCAAGCGGGCATATGGATCATTTGGGTTACTCGCATAGCTTCCTTCTGGCACATTATATTGTACCGGATCATATCCCCAATTATATAATTGAAATTGATCAAGTTCATCGACACTTCCAAAATCGTAAAAAGGTAATAATTGCACATGAGTTACTCCCATATTTTTGAGATATTCAAATCCAAGTTTCTCACCATTTTTTTCAATATTTTCTGTCATTCCTACAAACTTCGCACGATTGCGGAATCCCGCCTCAGGCTGAACTGTAAAATCACGGATGTGGATTTCATAAATGATTGCATCAGTGAAATGATTTAACGGATTTCGCTTCTCTAGAAAACTATTAATTTTCATAATTTTACTAGTATCAATAATGTAATTATCTTTTCCATTCGCTGAAGAAGCACGGGCATACGGATCAATAGTTTGATGCCACTTCCCATCTAAACACGTCAGATAATGGTACATATATCCTTCATAATCTCCCATTAAACTCGCAGAAAAGACTCCTTTCACTTCACGATTCATTGGCAAAACTTGTGTATTGTTCGATTTACTTACTACTGCGTAAACTTCCGTCGCCGTTGGTGCCCAAAGTTTTAATGTTGTTTTTGATTTTTCGTATGTAACTCCTAAATCATTGCCTTCATAAAAGTACTCTTCATCAAATCGAACGGTGCGAACAATTTCACGCATCCGTAAAACACTTCGATTGCCTCGGTGGTCGATGACTTCATAAGCTTCGCCAATTGCCAATTCATGATGTGGAATTAAATAATAATTGATGTATGACTCTTTCACTTCATAACCACTCACTGTTAATGGTGTGTTCCCATATTCTGGTAATGATAAGAAAAAATGCATCCCTTTTTGGTCAAATTCAATTGGCATTTCTACTGTTATCAGTGAGTAATCATCTAAGTATGCCTTAAATTCACGAAACATCTTTCTTCCCCCTCAAATTTACAAAAAAGGCAGCAAAGCTGCCTCGTTTGTTTTTTATTTTCCATTTATTTTTCAAATCGAATTTTTTTAATTTTCCAAATATCATCAACATAATTTTGAATTGTTCGATCACTCGTAAAGAACCCTGACTGAGCAATATTATTAATACACATCGTCCCCCATTGTTGAGTTGGATATAATCGGTTTAATTTTGCTTGCGCTTTGACGTATGAATCAAAATCAGCTAATAAGAAGTATTCATCATTATTATCAATTAAGTCATGAACGATAACATCAAATTCATCTTGAGCAATATGACTTCCAAAGAAAAATTGCGGATTATGAATTTGGTGAATTGCTTTAGTTAATCGAGCATCCCGTTCCATCCATTTTTTTGCATGATAACTGTGACTATTTCGTAATTCATTCACTTCATCAGTGAGCATTCCGAAGATTGCGATGTTCTCATCTCCAACCAATTCATGAATTTCAACATTTGCTCCATCCATTGTCCCAATCGTCAATGCACCGTTCATCATGAATTTCATATTCCCAGTACCACTTGCTTCTTTTCCAGCCGTTGAAATTTGTTCACTAATATCGGCTGCTGGGAAGAGAATTTCCGCTAAACGAACGTTGTAGTTTGGCAAGAAAATTACTTGTAGTTTTTGATTTACCGCTGGATCGTTATTAATTTTATGCATGAGCTCATTAATTAACTTGATAACCTTTTTAGCAAAATAATATCCTGGTGCCGCTTTAGCTGCAAAAATAAATGTTTGTGGCTGAATTGTAAAATCAGGATTTGCTTTCAATTCATTATATAGATACATAATATGTAATACATTTAACATTTGGCGTTTATATGCATGTAAACGTTTAATTTGAATATCAAAAATCGAATTAACATTAACGATATATCCTGTCTCTTTTTGGATATAATCAGCTAAAATTTGTTTACGCTCACGCTTAACATCACTAAACGCTTGTAAAAATGATTGTTTTTTATTGAGTGCACTTAATTTTGTAAATTGGTGTTGTGGGTCTTTCATCCAATCATCACCGATATTTTCAGTAATTAAATTCGCCAGTTTGGGATTCGCATATGCTAACCAACGACGATGTGTGATCCCATTTGTTTTATTGTTAAATCGGCCTGGATAAAGTTCATTGAATTGTTTCATTTCTTGTGTGATTAACAATTCTGTATGTAGCGCAGCTACACCATTAACACTATACGTACCGTGTACAGCTAAATGCGCCATATGCACATTACCGTCTGCAATAATTGCTAATTTACGCACTTCATCTTCTTGACAACCCCGCGCAATTAACCAACCACAATAGCGACGATTAATTTCTTCAATAATTTGATACACACGTGGTAATAATGGTTGGATCATTCCAACAGGCCATTTTTCTAGTGCTTCTGATAGCAATGTATGATTCGTATATGCAACTGATTGCGTAACAATTTTCCAAGCATCTTCCCACGAATAGTTATACTCATCCATTAAAAGTCGCATTAATTCTGGGATGACTAACGTCGGATGCGTATCATTAATTTGAATACATACTTTTTCATGGAAATTATCTAATGATTCATTTTCTTTTAAATGGCGATCAATAACCCACTGAATTCCAGAACTACTAAAGAAATATTGTTGTTTTAAACGCAAAATCTTTCCATCCCAAGTTGTATCATCAGGATATAAGAAATTTGAAATTGCACGTGTTTCTTTTTCGTACTGTTCAAAATCACTATTCGCAATTGGATAATCTTCATTTACTTCCGCTTTCCACATGCGTAACGTATTCACGGTTTTAGTGTCAAAACCAATAATTGGCACATCGTATGGCATTGCACGGACAACTTGCGCGTCTAAGTGACGATACTTAATATTCCCAGTGGCATCAGCATATGGTTCAATTCTTCCCCAAAACTTTACTTTTTTTGCATGCTCAGGCCGTGGTGTTTCCCAAACATATGGTCCATCAGCTAACCATTGATCTGGGGTTTCAATTTGATATCCATTTTCAATCTTTTGATTAAAGAATCCATATTGATAGCGAATTGTATTACCGTGTCCTGGATATTGTAATGATGCTATTGAATCTAAGAAGCATGCTGCCAATCTGCCAAGTCCACCATTTCCTAATCCAGCATCACTTTCTACTTCTTCTAATTCATTTAAATTGATATTCAATTTGTTCAAAGCTTTTTCAACATCATGATAAATCCCCAAATTCATCAAATTATTTGTCAAAAGTCTCCCCATTAAAAATTCCATCGAGAAATAATAGACTTGTCGTTGATTATTTCTTCCCAACGTTTCCTCTGTTGCTTCCCAATTTTCAGCAGCATATTTTTTTACGCTAGCTGCTAAGGCAACAAATAATTCATGTTTTGTTGCTCCATTTACTTCTTTGCAAAATAATTCTCTTACTACTTCTTGATATTCTTGTTCGAATTTTTCAATCGTCTTCATATTATATCTTGCCCTCCCAAGTCTGTAATAGCGCTTTCATATTGATTATAGCATAGCCTCTTAGTAAAGCCTAGCTTCGAGCGCTTGTTACTGGTAACAGTTTTATTTCAAAGCTTATTTTATTTAGTTTATACTCTTTAATTCTGCTTTCTCACGTTTATAATGTCAACCAAAAATAACCAAAAAAAGCGCGATATTATTCACGCTTTTTTAAGTTTAAATCTGTGGTTGTAAATATACCGTTGTATACGCTGGAATGGTCACTTCAATTCGTTGACGATAATTATCACATGGATCATTGACAACTGCATATGTTTTCGGTGTCGCTAAAATACCATTTTCCATTTCTCGATACGAATGGAAAACTTCAATATATCCCTTACCTTTAGGTACGCCCATTGGTCCTGTAAATTCTTGATTGCTAAAATTCATCACGACAATACGATGTTCCTCGAAACGTGTTGTTTTCCGCTGAAAGGCAAAGACATTACTTTCACCACGAATCATTAACCACTCAAAACCACGGAAGTGATAATCCCATTGCCAAAAAGCTGGTGTCTGATGATAAAAGCTCCCTAGATTCTTGAAGAAATTATGGAATCCAATGTGGGTTGGGTATTTTAATAGCAGCCAGTCTAATTCGCGATATTCGTGCCATTCACGCAAGTGACCAAATTCATTCCCCATAAATGAAAGTTTTTTCCCAGGATGGGCATACATCCAAGCATAGTAAGCTCGAGCTTGTTTAAATTGTTCTTCATAATTTCCACTCATTTTCTCGACTATCGTCCGTTTCCCATGAACAACCTCATCATGTGATAAGGGTAAAACAAACTTTTCGCTGTAATTATAAAACATTGAAAATGTAAATTCACCAGTATGATATTTTCGGTCTGGTGCTTTACGCCCCATATATTTCAACGAGTCATTCATCCATCCTAAATTCCATTTCAAATCAAAGCCCAAACCGCCTTGATCAATAGGTGTTGTAACTTTTCCGTAACTTGATGAATCTTCTGCAATCATGAGTGCACCTTTGAAGCGCTCATGCACCATATAGTTTAAACGTTTAATAAAATTAACCGCTCCATCATTAACAGCACCTTGGTCATTACCATGCCAATAAATGAGATACGATACAGCGTCCACACGAATACCATCAAAATGAAACTTGTCTAACCAATAGTGAACATTTGATAATAAGAAACTTTGAACTTCAGCTTTATGTAAATTAAAATTCGCCGTTCCCCATTGGTAGTTCTCGCGATCATGCTCTTGATCATATTCAAATTGTGGTGTCCCATCAAACATATATAAGCCATGCTCATCTTTACAGAAATGAACTGGTACCCAGTCGAGAATAACACCAATGCCAGCTTGGTGGCAACGATCAACAAAATACATCAAATCTTTTGGTTCACCATACCGACTTGTTGTACTAAAATATCCCGTTACTTGATATCCCCAAGAAGCATCGAGTGGATGTTCCATAATTGGTAACAATTCTATATGCGTAAACCCATGTTCTTTGACATACTCAATCAACTCATCAACAATTTCAGTGTAATTATAATAAAGTTCATCACCTTTCGTTCGCCATGAACCTAAATGTAACTCATAGACAAGCATCGGCTCTTGTTGATAATTTTTTTCTTTACGTTGTTCCAACCAGTGACTATCTTCCCAAGTATAGCCATCTAGATTATAAACACGTGAAGCTGTTTGTGGTCTTACTTCGCTCCAAAAGGCAAAGGGATCAGCCTTGGCAACTTTTTTTCCATTTTGCTGTTCAACCAAATACTTATATTCATAATAATCTTCGACTTTAGGAACATATAACTCCCATAACCCACTCTGTAATCGATGCATGTACTGACCTTCATGCCAATTATTAAACACTCCAATAATTTGGACACTTTTCGCATTTGGTGCCCAGACTCGGAAGGTTGTTCCACAAGGGCGATCATTATGGTATTGGATATGTGCCCCTAAAATTTCATGTAATCGTTCATGCTCCCCTTTTTCTAGGTAATAGTAATCTTCCGATGTCAGTGCTCTCATTTTCTTCCCTCTTTTTTTCTATAAAAAATACCACCACAAAAATTATTTGTGATGGTATCAATCGTGATTATTAAATAATTGTTTTTACAATTGCCATCACATCGGCTTCGATTTTAGCAACCATTTCTTGACTTTTTGCTTGCGTTGCTTTTTTCGCACTAATATATACTTTTGCTTTCGGCTCCGTTCCACTTGGACGTAAGCAGAACCAACTACCATCAGCAAGATAATATTTTAAAACATCCGCTTGAGGTAATTCAATAATCGTTTCACCAGTTTCATCACGGCGTAATTGTTGGAAATAATCTTCATGAGCGATCACTTGTTGCCCTGCAATTGTCGTGAATGGTTGCTGGCGCACCGTTGACATTAAGGTTTGAATTTTTGCTAATCCATCTTTTCCTGGTAAACTCATGCTTACTAAGCCTTCTTGGAAATAACCAAATTCCCCACCAATTTCATCTAATACATCAAACAATGTTTTCCCTTGTGCTTTATAATACGCTGCCATCTCAACTGCAATAACAACTGCTTGTACCGCATCTTTATCACGAGCAATCGTTGCATCAACTAATGAACCAAAACTTTCTTCGTAACCGAAAATAAAGTTTTTCTCTCCAGTATTTTCATAGTGGTGCACACGATCACCAATAAATTTGAATCCTGTTAGCGTTCGTTCTGTTGACACCCCATATTTTGTGGCGATTGCTTCAGCTAAATCACTTGAAACAATCGTTGTAAACATCACAGGATTTGTTGGTAGTGTTCCTTTAGCTTGACGTTGTGTCACTAAGTAGTGGAATGTTAATGCTCCTGTTTGGTTCCCATTTAATAATTCATACGTTCCGTTTGCAGTTTTAACTGCTAAACCAACGCGGTCAGCATCAGGATCTGTTGCCAATAAAATATCCGCATCAACTTCTGCTCCTAATTCCATTGCCATTGTGAATGATTTTGGATCCTCAGGGTTTGGTAATTCAACTGTTGGGAAATCTCCATCTGGTGTTGCTTGTGCTTCAACAACATGGACATGTTCATACCCTAATGTTTCCAAAGCACGACGAACTGGAATATTTGCTGTTCCGTGTTGTGGTGTGAAGACGATACGAAGCTCATCTTTTGGTACGTCATTAATTGTAATGTTACAAACAGCTTCATTATATTTCGCATCGATTTCTTCACCAAGAATTTCGATTAAACCTTGTTCCATGTACACTTTTTCATCTGCTACCGCTAACAACAATTCATTTTCAACTTCATTTACAAGTTCAACAACACGTGCTGCTTCAGCTGGTACCGATTGACATCCCGTTTGATCATAAATTTTATAACCATTATATTCTTTTGGATTATGACTCGCTGTAATCACAATTCCAGCAAACGCATTTAATTCACGTACAGCATATGATAACTCTGGCGTCGGACGTAAACTTTCAAAAACATACGCTTTAATTCCGTATGAAGCCATTACCTTTGCTGATTCCATTGCAAATTCTGGTGATTTATGGCGACAATCATAAGCAATTACGATTCCTCGTTGTTTTGCAGCTTCCCCGTGTGCCGCAATATAACGCGCAAACCCATCATTTGCTTTACGAACTGTATATGTGTTCATTCGATTTGTTCCAGGACCTAGAACCCCTCGCATCCCAGCTGTTCCAAATTCTAATTCTTTATAAAAGGCATCTTCTTTTGTCTTCTCATCCATTTCGAGTAATTGTTGCTTTAATTCCTCATCTAAATTCGGGAAATTTTTCCATTTTTCATATTCTGCTTTCCACATATGTAAAATCCTCCTCATATTTTTTTCACTACTCTCTTATTTTACCAAAAAAAAATCAATAAAACGACTTAATTATTATAAATTTGCAAAAAAAGTAAGACTTCCGTCTTACTTTTTTTGTTTATTGTTGTTCAAGTGCCTGAATTACTTCAGTTGGCATATTTTTTCTCCGTAATTTACCATATCGCTGATTAAAACCTTCACCATGAACTTCTCCAACACTGCTAATAATCATAAAAGCATGCTCATCTAATGTATAAACAATTTCTTTTAATAAAGGCAGTTGTTCATTATTCACGACGCATAATAATAACTTCCGTTCTTGGCCTGTAAACTCTCCAGTCGCTCGCCATGAGGTTACACCACGAATTACCTTTTCAAAAATAGCATCTTTAATTTCATCGGATTGATTCGAAATAATATAAACTGCTTTTGAACGCGTCACACCAGTTTCAATATAATCCACTAAAATCCCCGCTAAAACGACAACGAAAAGCGAATAGAGCATTTGTTCTGGTGTAAAGGCTAGCAATGAACTAAGGACGACAATCGTGTCAAACAAAATTGACGCTTTTCCAAAAGAAACACCCGCATATTTATTTAAAATCATCGGTGGTACACTCAACCCTCCGGTTGATCCCCTTCCTAAAAAGACAATTGCCACACCTAAACCAATAATGAGTCCACCATAAATCGTACTCATCAACAAATCATTTGTCATTTGATAAACTGGAACAATACTCGTAAAGAGCGGTAAAGCATACGTTCCAACGACGGTACCCGCTGCGAATCGATGTCCAAGAAAAATCCAGCCTATTAAAAGGAAGAACGTATTTAAAATTAGCATAACTAATGATAAATCCCAACCAAACATCTTATTGGTAATAATCGAAATTCCTACTACACCACCTGTTGCTATATCATTTGGTACAAGGAAGAAATTGATTCCAATCGCTAAAATAAGTGTTCCAACTAAAATTTTGACTAAGTTCATGCTTTCGCGAATAATATTTTCTCGAGTGAATCCTAGTTTCTTATATCGTTCATATCGTAATACACGTGAGTTTTGCACTTGCTTTCTTCCCTTCCAACTTTAGCTTTTTTATTATTATTCGTTATTTTGCCCAACACTCGCTTGTAAATACGCACGAATAAAGGCTGTAATTTCACCATCCATAACCGCTTGGACATTCCCAACTTCAGTATTTGTTCGATGATCTTTTACCATTGAATACGGATGGAAAACGTATGAGCGAATTTGACTTCCCCAACCAATTTCTTTCTTTTCGCCACCAAGACCTGCTAATTTCGCAGCTTGTTCTTCAACTTGCTTTTCATAAATCCGTCCACGTAACACTTGCATTGCCGCAGCACGGTTTTTAATTTGTGATCGTTCATTCTGACAAGTTACAACAATTCCCGTCGGCAAATGGGTGATTCGAACAGCTGAGTCTGTTGTATTTACTGACTGGCCACCAGCTCCACCTGAGCGATACGTATCAATCTTCAAATCATTCTCGCTAATTTCAACGCTCATATCATCATTAATTTCTGGCATCACATGACAAGAAACAAATGACGTATGGCGACGTCCAGATGAATCAAATGGTGAAATCCGTACTAAACGATGGACACCACGCTCTGATTTTAAATAACCATATGCGTTCATCCCTTTGATTAAAATCGTAACACTCTTAATCCCCGCTTCATCGCCAGCTAAATAATCTAACAATTCAACTTTATAGCCTTGTTTTTCTGCCCAGCGTGTATACATCCGATAAAGCATTTCAGCCCAATCTTGTGATTCAGTTCCACCTGCACCTGGATGAAGTTCTAAAATCGCATTATTCTTGTCATAAGTTCCAGATAAAAGCACCGTTAATTCGAATGCTTTTAAACTTTGAAGAAATGGTCCTAATTCATCTTCAAGTAAATTTTGCATCTCGGGATCTGCTTCTTCTTTCAGCATTTCATAACCTTCTTGAAGATTATCTAGTTGTTTTGCCAATTGTTGAAATTCTTCATACTGTGATTTTAAACCATTCAATTCTTGAATAACAAGTTGTGCTGCCTTTTGATCATCCCAAAAGCCCGTTTCGAGCATCTTGTTTTCTAATTGGGAAATTATCGCTTCTTTCCGAGCAATGTCAAAGCGACCCCCTAAATTCTTCAAGCTTTTCAGCTGATTGTGTCAGTTCATTACGGATTTCATACAGTTCCATGGTTCATTTCCACCTTTCGATTCCAATAGCTTGATTATAACGAATTTTTGAATGTTTTTCTACTATTTGACATAAACAAAAAAACTACTATACAGTAGTTTTTTTGCTATTTACAATTAACGATTACAGCAATCTTTTGATTTTTTACCACTTCCACATGGACATGGTTCATTTCGACCGACTTTTTCATCATTACGTTTTGGTTGAGCTTTTAAATTAGTATCTGCTTGCGAACTCACAGCATGTCCCTTAGCAACCTCTTGACGTTTTAAGTTATCGACAATTTCAGCTCGGATAATGTACATACTGATTTCAACCGCAATACGATGATTCAGGCTATCAAACATTTGGAACCCTTCTTCTTCGTACGCACGTAATGGGTCTTGTTGTGCATAGGCGCGGAAGTGGATACCATCACGTAAATGACTCATCGCATCAATATGTGCCATCCAGTTTTGATCGACAACACGTAAAGCAATTACTTTCTGGAATTCTTTCCACGCTTTTGGATCAGCTAATTCATGTTTCGCTTCATAGACTTCAATTAATGAATTGTGAACAAGACTCACCACTTCATCAAACGTCTTTCCTTGAACTGTTGCTAATGTCATCGCTTGTTTCCCTGTAAATTGAAGATTAACTTCATCGACAAGTGCTTGGTAGCTCTTTTCACTATGTTCGCGAAGTTCCGCATTTAAATGACGTGCTACTAATGTTTCGGCAGCAATATTGAACATATTATGAACTAAGTGTGTAATATCATCAGCGTATAAAATTTCATCACGTTGTGAATACATGATTTCACGTTGTTGACGTAATACTTCATCATATTGAAGTAATGACTTACGGATGTCATAGTTAACCCCTTCAACACGTTTTTGAGCTGATTCTACTTGACGAGTTAGCATTTTGCTTTCAATTGGCTCTTCACCAAGGCCTAAGTTTTGCATCATCCCTTTAATCCGATCACCACCAAAGCGAATCATTAATTCATCTTCGAGTGAAATATAGAAACGTGTATACCCGTTATCACCTTGACGACCTGCACGACCACGGAGCTGATTATCAATTCGACGTGATTCATGGCGTTCAGAACCAATAATTGCTAAACCACCTAAGTCAGAAACACCTTCACCAAGTTTAATATCAGTTCCACGTCCAGCCATGTTCGTGGCAATCGTTACGGCACCTTTTTGACCAGCTAACATAACAATTTCAGCTTCACGTTCGTGATTTTTGGCATTTAAAACTTCATGACGAATTCCTGCTTTTTTGAATGCTGCTGAAAGTAATTCTGAAGTTTCAATTGCAACCGTACCAATTAAAATTGGTTGTCCTTTTTCATGACGAACCTTTACTTCTTCAACAATAGCTTTATATTTCGCTTCAATATTCGCATAAACAAGGTCAGCGGCATCGATTCGTAAAATTGGACGATTTGTCGGAATTGCAATAACACGCATATTATAAATATTACGGAATTCTTCTTCTTCTGTTTTCGCTGTTCCGGTCATCCCTGAAATTTTTTCATATAAACGGAAGAAGTTTTGGAATGTTACTGTCGCTAAAGTTGTTGTTTCTTCTTTAATTGAAACACCTTCTTTTGCTTCTAGCGCTTGGTGTAATCCTTCGCTAAACTGACGACCTTGCATAATCCGTCCTGTAAATTGATCAACAATTAAAATTTCATCGTTCGCAGTTACATAGTCAACATCATTATGCATTGTATAATTCGCTTTTAACGCTTGTTGAATTCGATGAACTAATTCTGTATGTTTGATATCAAATAAATTTTCTAATTTGAAAATCTCTTCTGCGCGACTAATTCCATTTTCAGTCAATTGAATTGATTTTGCTTCAACATCAATTTCATAATCCTGCTCTACTTTTAACATTTTGGCAAACATATCTGCATAACGATACAAATTCGCTGTATTTTTTTGTCCACCTGAAATAATTAACGGCGTTCGTGCTTCATCAACTAAAATTGAGTCAACCTCATCAATAATTGCATAATGTAATGGCCGTTGTGATTTATTTTCTTTGTATAACACCATATTATCACGTAAATAATCAAACCCAAGTTCATTATTCGTACTATACGTAATGTCACAAGCGTATGCTGCTTGTTTTTGTTCTGGTGTTAGTGCATTGACATTTAATCCAACTGTCAAACCGAGCCATTCGTGTAATTGTCCCATTTCTTTCGCATCACGGTGAGCTAAGTATTCGTTGACTGTGACGATATGGACACCTTTTCCCGTTAAAGCATTGAGGTATGCTGGCATTGTTGAAGTTAACGTCTTTCCTTCTCCCGTTTTCATTTCAGCGATATCGCCACGGTGTAAAGTAATTCCCCCGATTACTTGTACATAATACGGTGTCATTCCTAACACACGTGTTGCTGCTTCTCGGACAACAGCAAAAGCTTCTGGTAATAATTGGTCCAGTGTTTCTCCTGCAGCATAGCGGGCTTTTAACTTTGGTGTCATTGTTTGTAATTGTTCATCAGTTAATTGAGCCATCTGTGTTTCAAGCGCCATAACCTGATCTGCAATTTTTTCAATTTTACGTAATTCTTGACGTCCCTCGTCAAATAAGTTTTTCAAAAATTTCATCTATCTCGCTCCTCTTTTATGCTCTAAAATCTTTGTTATTCTTTACTATCATATCATATTATTTACTAAATGTGGACCTTGACTCAACAAAAAAGCCGTTGTTCCTCGGGCAAAATCTACTCCTAAAAAAAAAGCAGATGGTTACCATCTGCTTTTTTCTCTTATTCTGGTTCAATAACTCCGAATTTTCCATCTTTACGTCGATAGAGTACGCATACTTTACTTACGTCTAAATCACGATAAACAAAGAAATCATGACCTAATAATTCCATTTGTAAAATTGCTTCTTCAACATCCATTGGGCGAAGTTCAACGCGTTTTGTTTTGACAATTGCTTCAGCAGCTTCTGTGTATACATCATCTACATAATCAGCATCTTCAACTTCGATAAAGCCACCTTTGACACCGTGGTGATTATGTGGTTTATGTTTCATCGTTTTCACGATACGACCGCGATGTTTACGAATTTGACGTTCTAATTTATCAACTGCAACATCAATCGCTGCATATAAGTCTGATTGTTTTTCATCGATTCGTAGGATAAAACGATTTGCAAATACTGTTGCTTCAATACGTTGCATATGATCGTAAATTTTAAATAAGATTTTTGTTTCTACCTCTTCAGGTGTTTCGAAAAAGCGATCTAAGCGTGAAAACTTTTCAGTTACATACGTTTCAATTGCAGGTGTTACTTCAACATTTTGACCACGAATATTTAATTTCATAAAGAGGACCCCCTTGCTGCTTATATAAGTTATTATACCACACACGAAAGCGATTTCAAGTTATCTGAACAAAGAAAATGTTTGAAATTGTTGTTTTTCTCCTTTTGTTTGCTGTAACGCAAAAACTGCTTGATAAATTGTTGCACCAGTCGTATAGACATCATCGATAATTATCAAATCTTGTTCTACTGCTTGACATGCTTTAAAAGGATAGTCCAACTCTAAACGCTCTTGTTTTGTCTGCTCACTCTGGTGTGGTGTATGAAGTAATTTTACCAAATAATTTTCAAAAGGATAGTCTAATCGTTGACAAAAATGCTTGATTACATCAATTTTACGAAGCTTTAAGCGTTCTCTATGCGAAGGTATATGAGTTATTGTCTTTTTTTTCATGTTGTTTCGGAAATATTCATTTGTTTTCGCAATAAATCCATCAATTAAAGCGATGTCACCCAAGAATTTGATTTGATGGATTGCTGCCTTCGCGGCATCATTATACTGAAATAGTGCATGGTGTTGAACAATCCAACCATAATTTCGTTCCCAATACTGACATTGCTCACAAATTTTTTGCTCATCACCTAATCTACCGCAACAACGTTCACAACGCTCAGCACGTACAATTGGAACAAATTCTTGCCAGCAGTATTTACAAAAATCTGCCGATTGCATATTAAACACTTGCCCAAAACTCGGCTCATGCCGAATAATTCCATCACATAACAAACAATGATTCATAATAAAATTCCCCTTTCACTCGCTAATTGATTGCATGCTTTAATTTCTTTAATTGCTGTCTTCATTGCTAGCGTTTGGGTTTGTGCAATAAACCACACTGTCGCTTGTTCATCTGCTGTTTTTCGATCAACTCTGCCGCTCATTTGCACAAGTGCTGCCCAATCAAAAACATCATGATCAGCATCAAGAATAATAACTTCGCACCAATCAATAGTTACTCCACGCTCTAAAATTGTCGTTGTGAGCAATACCTTAATTTCACGTTGACGAAATTTATCTACTTTTTGCTTTCGTTCGCTATCACTGCTGTAAACGAAGGCACATTGCTGTTGATAATATTCCGCAAATACCGCGTAGATACTTGCTCCAATTTGAATTGTCGGTACAAAAACCATTACAACACGATTTATTTCCAAAAATTCGTCAATTTTGGAAAACAATGCTGTCCGTTTTTGAGTTTTCTTCATAATTTTTATACTGCTTCCCCAAAACTTTACTTGAGGTACTGGTAATGGTCGACGATGATATCTCCCTGGCAATTGAAAGATTGGTTGATTTTGTTTTACCAATGTTTTTCTTAATTGTTTACTTGGTGTAGCTGTCAAATAAATAAAATTACCATTGGGTTTACACGCTCGTTGTGCAAAACGAGTTAATTTTTTATCCACTGTATATGGAAAAGCATCAACTTCATCAATAATAATACACTCAAATGCTTGATAATAACGAACAAGTTGATGTGTTGTTGCAACGACAAGTTGCGCATCAATTTTACCAAACTCTGAATTTTGATAATGACTCGCAATTGAAATTCCAGGAAAAGCAGACTCCAAGCGCGGATGTAATTCTTTCACCACATCGGATCGTGGTGTAGCCCAACAAACACGTTGATTATTTTTTAAAGCTGTGGCAATCCCAGCAAACATCATTTCCGTTTTGCCAGCACCACATACTGCATAAATCATCCCCGTTTGTTGATTACATATCCATTGTTGAACTAATGAACTCGCTTCAGCTTGCTGTTTTGATAACTGACCGCTCCAAACAGTAGTCAGTTTCTCACATTCAAACTCACTTTGATCTACTTCAATCATCGTACACGTTGTCATCATCCCAAAGCTCACACATTCGCGACAATACCAGCATTTCTTTTGGCATGCTTCGCAATCATATTGGTAAAATAAACGCTGTTCCGAATTACCACAACGCTGACAATAAAAATTTCCTCTCTGCCCAATAACTGCTTGTAGACTCTGTTCTTTTTCGGTTGTTTTCCATCTTTGACGCTTCATTTTTTATCACCTCTCTTATTAATATTCTCCAATAAACAAAAAAAATTCAGACTTTCGTCTGAATTTTTTTGTTTTTTTATTTTAGTACTCTTTCAACCACACTAACCCAATTCCTGTCGGACCAATATGTGCCCCAACCGTTGGCGAAAGATAATATTCAACACATGGTACACCCGGTAACAGTGTCTCTACTACTTGACGGAGTTGTTGAATTAATTTTTCATCCCCTGTATGAATAATATAGAGTTGCTTTGGCTGTTGCGCTACTGCTTCTTGACCAATTTTTTGAACTGCCTTTTTAAACGTTCGCATTTTTTCAATTACTTTCAATTCACCTTCAACAATTGTCAAAATCGGTTTAATTTGTAACAATTCACCAAAAGTTGCTGAAACACGGCTTAAGCGTCCACCTTTTTGCAAGTATGTTAATGAATCAACAGTAATTCGGGCATCAACATAACGCTCGCGAATTAAACGGTGTAAAATGGCAATTGCCTCTTCTGCACTCGTTCCATTTTTTACAGCTTTAGCCATTTCCATTACGGCTACACCACCAAAAATTGTTGTCGATTCAGTATCAACAACATGCACCTTGATTCCTTCAACAAAATCAATTGCTGCTACTGCTGCTTGGTATGTTCCACTCATTTTCGATGACATAACTGTCACAATGATTTCTTCATACCCTTTTGCTTTTAAATTTTGATAATGCTCAACAAACTCTCCCGGTGCTGCCTGTGAAGTCGTTGCCATTTCTCCATTATTTAATCGCGCAAAAAAGGCTTCATAAGTAATTTCTTCTACATCTTTATATGGTTTTTCATCAAAGACAACATAAAGAGGAATTATATAGAGATCATGCTGCTTCGCAAATTCCTCTGGAATTGTCATTGTTGTATCGCTTAAAATTGCTATTTTATTCATCATAACACTCCTTTAAAGTGGTTTCTTTTTCAATTATATACTAAAGCGATTAGTCTTGCAATTTTTTACGTATCGATTTCTTTTTTCGACTCGTGTATAATTATGAATTGTCTGCTAATGCAACATAAAGGAGTAATTTTATGAACTATTTAGGGATTCAAAATACCGATCACTTTGAAATTCAAATTGAAAAATCTCGTTTTATCTGCTATTTTTCACCTGTGACAAGTCCAGAACTTGCACAAAATTTTATCGATACAATCAAAAAAAAACATTGGGATGCAACTCATAATTGTTCTGCATACATCATCGGTGAGCGTCAACAATTTCAAAAAGCAAGTGACGATGGCGAGCCAAATGGGACAGCTGGTGTCCCAATGCTAGAAGTGCTCAAAAAACGAAATTTAACTAATATCGTCGTTGTTGTCACACGTTACTTTGGCGGAATTAAACTCGGTGCCGGTGGTCTTGTACGTGCATATACCCAAAGTGTTGCTTCCGCATTAAATCATCAAGCAATTCTGATTGAAAAAATCCCACAACTAAAAATTCAATTTATGCTCCCCTTCGATTTAGCTTTTAAAGTTGAGAACTCTCTCCGCTCGGATGAGCGTTTTACTGTTGAAAGTGTTGAGTACTATTCTGAAGCTGTCACTTTCTTTATTTTATTAGCTCCTGAGCATGAACCACAATTCACTGAATTGTTACTAACGCTTTGTAATCAAGAAATTGATATTTATCAATTAGGTCTTGTTTTCTATGAAAAAATTATTGTTTCTGATTAAAATAGACATTTCCTATTTTGATTTTAGCCAAAAAACTTTATAATAAAGATATTATGCAAAAAATCACTCTACAAAGGAGGCGCTTCTCATCGCTGAAAAAAATAAAAACCAACCAAAAAAATCGCTCTTTAAGCGTCTAGTTACTGGCCTTCTTGTCCTTATTCTCATATCAGGCCTTGGCTATTCTGCCTTTATTGCATATAAAATTTTCCAATCTGCCAATAAAATTGTTGATTCGGAGAATGAAGTTACCTTAAATGTGACGCAAGAACCGTTCAATGTGCTCTTAATCGGGATGGATGAAGAAAATCTCGATACTGGCCGGGCAGATTCACTGAATGTAGCAACAATTAATCCGCAAATGCAAACAATGCAAATGACAAGTATTCCTCGAGATACTTATGTCGAAATACCTTGTAAAAACAACCTTAAGGATAAAATTACTCATGCACATGCTTATGGTGGCACTACTTGTACAATTGAAACTGTCGAGCTACTATTAGACACACAAATTGATTTTTATGTCAAAATTAACTTTAACGGTTTCGTTGATGTCATTGATGCTATTGGTGGAATTGAAGTTAATGTCCCTGATTTACGCGAAGGCTTCTTAGCGTATATTCAAAATCCTGATGATGAAGGCTTAATCCCCTTTCCTGAACAAATGAAAGTATTCCAAGAAGGTAATGTCTGGTGTGAATCAGACAGTAGCCGTGAACGTTATGCTGTTTGTTTCGATGAGTTTGGGTTGCAACATGTCAATGGTGAACAAGCACTTGCTTTAGCACGTACTCGTCACTATGATTCTGATGGTGATCGTGGAAATCGACAAATGGAAGTTGTCAAAGCGGTAGCAAAAAAAATGTTAAGTGTTGAGGGTGTGCTCTCACTTAATAAAGTTCTTGATGCTGCAGCTAACAATATTGCAACTAACATTTCAATTAACCAAATGACCTCGCTCTTATCCCTTGCCCAAAACATTTTAGCTGCTCGTGGTGGTGATATTAGTGGTTTTGCCTTCCGAACACTCCAAATTCAAGGTGATGGCTTCATCTTTGAAGGTGAACTTAATGGTCGGGCTTGGTATATGATTCCTTATCTTGAAAGTATTAATTACTTACGTCAACAAATTAGTATTGAACTCGGACTGACACCAGTTACGATGAGTGGGATGCTAAGCTATAACGCAAATAATCAATACCCTCGTCCTGAAACTATCTCTGGATTCACTCCAATGTTTTCAGGTATCACTCCTTCAGAAGATGACACTCCAGTGATTGAAAACGACCCAGTCGTTGTCCCACCAACAATTACTGAATTCACTTGTCCTGATGGCCAATCTTCAGTCAATGGCGTTTGCCCTGATCCTATTGTTCCTGAAGAATTTATTTGTCCTGATGGCCAATCTTCAATCAATGGCATTTGTCCTGATCCAATTGTTCCTGAAGAAGAGCCTTCAGTTCCCGAAGAAGAGCCTTCACTCCCTGAAGAAGAACCGTCTCAACCTTCAACTCCTGACACTTCAACTCCTGACACTTCAACTCCTGAAATTGAAGACAATACTGGGGAATCAGATACTACAACTTCTCAATCAAATTCCGAATCTTCTACAACCGAGACTAATTCTACTAATTAAATTAAACTAAACAAACAAAAAGCTGTCCTATTAACGGACAGCTTTTTGTTTGTTTTTTATTCATTATCAGCTTCAATATTCTCGTTACTTCCAGTTCCCTGCATGATTGGTAAAGTTTCATCATATTCAGCTGTGAAATCAACTAAATACCATTTCATATTACTTTCATCGTAGATCCAAGTAAAGCTACCGGTATTTGACCATTGTTGCGTCTCATCTTGAGTTGATTTATTCACTTCATAATTCCAAGTTGCCTGAATTTTATATGCAATGTGTGTTTCTTGCGTTGATTCATCGGTAAAATCAGCTTTATATGCCTCGCTCAACTGAATTTCAGCAACTTTCGGTAACTCATTCTCGCCATAAAGCTCAACTAGATCACCATAATAAAAATAAAGTGTTGTTTTTAAAAATTCTAAATAATCTTGACGTTTATCTTCAAGTAAATATGTTGTGGCGTGGTACTGTGTTTCTGTCGTCAATGGCATATAAGTGAAAATTTGAGCAATTACATCTTCAGTTAAAATCGCTATGTCTTGATAGTCACCGGTATTTACTTGCGCTTGTGCCGCTGTTTGAGTTTGTTTAATTAGATTTGGTACAGTCACCGTAGTCTCGACTGGGTTTTGAATTGATGGATTTTGAACATTTGACTGGTTTAACAAATACCAAGTTCCTACGCCACCAATAACTGTAATCAAAATAATAGTTAAAGTAAAAACAACTTTCAACCACTGTTTCTTCTTTTTAGCTTTTTTTCTCATTTGACGTTTTTCCATTATGATTTCCTCCTAAAAAATAAACCCTCACAACGTGAGGGTATATCTAATTATTTTAAGCTATATTTATCAATATTTTCTAACATCGTTCCTGTTCCACGTGCAACACAACTTAATGGTTCTTCAGCAATGAAGACTGGTACTAATAATTCGTCCGATAACAATTGATCTAATCCGTGCAGTAATGCTCCTCCACCTGTTAAAACAATTCCACGATCAATAATATCAGCTGCTAATTCTGGCGGTGTTTGTTCTAATACCGTTTTAGCCGCGGCAATCAGTACTGCTACTGATTCACGAAGTGACAATTCAATTTCTTCTGAAGTAATTGTAATTGTATTTGGTAATCCTGTCACAAGGTCACGTCCACGAACTTGCATTGTTTCGTCACGTCCACCTGCATAAACAGTTGCAATTTGAATTTTAATTTGTTCAGCTGTACGTTCACCAATTAACAACTTGTGCTTATCTTTGATGTGGCGTAAAATATCTGAATCAAATTTATTTCCAGCAATTTTTACTGATGCACTTGTTACAATTTCACCTAATGAAATCACGGCAATATCAGTTGTTCCACCACCAATATCAAATACCATGTTTCCAGTTGGACGTGAAACATCAAGACCGGCACCAATTGCCGCAACTTTTGGCTCTTCTTCTAAGAATACTTGTTTTGCTCCCGCACGTTCAGCTGCTTCACGAATTGCATTACGTTCAACTGTCGTAATATTTGTCGGACAGCAAATTAAAATACGTGGACGTGAAAATAATCCACGGACATTTAACGAGCTCATGAAGTACTGTAGCATCGCTTCAGTCGCTTCAAAATCTGCAATTACTCCATCTTTTAAAGGACGAATTGCTTCAACTTGTCCTGGTGTACGCCCAATCATCTCACGTGCTTCTTCTCCAACAGCTAATAGTCGCCGGCTTTTTGAATCAACTGCAACTACAGTTGGCTCATTTAAAACGATCCCTTTTCCTTGTACATAAATTAAAATATTAGCTGTTCCCAAATCAATTCCGACATCTTTTGAACCAAACATTCAATCATTCCTCCACTATTCTCGCTATATTATATAGTTATTTTTGTTATTATTTTTTAAAATATTCTTCTCAATTATATCATAAAAAAACATGTATCTTTCCTTAGTTTTGATTAAATTTAGCAAATCAACCTGTTTTTTAACTTGAATGACGAGAAACTTTTGCACCTAAATTTTGTAATTTCCCAACAAAATCAACATAACCACGATCAAGATGTTGTAACTGATCGACTCGTGTTTGCCCACTTGCTGTTAATCCCGCGAGAATTAAGCCTGCTGCTGAACGTAAATCTGTCGCCTTCACACGAACTCCATGTAATTTTTGCTTTGTAATAATACATGTATGGCTATCAATCATAATATTAGCTCCCATATGATTTAACTCCTCAACATGCATAAAACGATTCTCAAAAATTGTCTCGGTTAAAGTTGAAACACCATCACATAACAATAATAAGGCTATAAACTGTGATTGCATATCAGTTGGAAAACTTGGATGTGGTCCCGTTTTAATATCTGTTGCCTTATAAGCTCCCCCACCGTTCACACCTATCCAATCATCACCAATAGTAACCGTGACACCGATTTGTTGTAGTTTCGTTGTTATTGGTTGTAGGTGGGCAGGAATAATATTTTTGATAATAATATCACCTTTTGTAATTGCTGCAGCTACCATAAATGTTCCCGCTTCAATCCGATCTGGTAAAATTTTATATTCACACGCAGTTAAATTTGCTACACCTTTAATCTCAATCACATCAGTTCCAGCTCCCTGAACAGATGCACCCATTGCATTTAAAAAATTAGCTAAATCTACAATTTCCGGTTCTTTTGCTACACCTTGTAAAATCGTTGTTCCTTCAGCTAAAGTTGCTGCAATCATTAAGTTTTCTGTCGCCCCTACACTTGGAAACGCTAAATCAATGGTTGCACCTTTTAATTTACCTGAAACGGTCGCTTCAATCACACCATGACTTAATTCAATGGTTGCTCCCATTGCTTCAAATCCTTGCAAATGAATATCTAGAGGGCGCGAACCAATCGCACAACCTCCTGGTAAAACAACACTTGCCTTACCTTCACGAGCAAGAAGGGCCCCCATGACTAATACTGAGGCACGCATTTTACTAACTAAATGTTCAGGTGTTTGGGTTGCTAATGTTGAAGGTATTTGAATTGCCATTTTATTTTGTTGACGAACTACCTTCGCGCCTAAATTACTTAACACTGCTGCCATTGTTGCAACATCTGTCAGTTCTGGAACACGATCCAATTGAATATACTGCTCTTTAGCCAATAAACTTGCTGCCATTATTGGTAAAACAGCATTTTTGGCTCCCTCAATTTTTACTTCTCCGGCTAGCGGTTGACTTTTTTCAATTAAAATGTATTCTGCCATGGATTATTCTCCTCATGCTTACTTAAAGTTGTGTATTCACAATTGTTCGCCCAGCGTAAAATAACGCGAGTAAAAATTGGGTTGAAATATATGATAACCCCATTGCTGTAATTGTTTGAACAAGTAAAATTTGGCTCCCACTATTCTTTTGAAATAGATGTTGCCATTGAATTGCTTGCAAACCCCAAAAAAGAGCGGCAAAATTCAAAAGATACAAGACTAAATTTAATAATGATTGACTCATCAAAGCTTGTTCCATCATCATACTTCCTTTATTTTTTATTCAGTACTCACATTTCTTACCTGTCAGTCACTTTTTTCATTATAACAAATCACTGTCTGTTTGACAAAAAGAAAAAAGCGAAGAACAGGTTGTTCTTCGCCATTTTAATTAACGTGATTTATGATATAACTCATACACATCTAAACGGTTAATTGCTTTCTTTAATTCCTTTTCAGCAACTTTGACATCGACAAATTCAAGTGGATTAGCAATTGCCTGCTGTGCACGCATTTTTGCTTCTTCTACACGTTCAACATCGATTTCATGTGCCCACTCAGCAATATCGGCTACAATTAAAGTTTCATGTCGTTGAATACTCATATATCCACCACTAATTGCTAAGTATTTTTTCTCACCAGCTTGATCAATCACAAGTGGCGCAATTTTTAAAATAGCAATTAATGGAATATGGTTTGGTAAAATTGTCAATTGCCCGTCAGTAGTTGTGACTTGCATTTTATCAATCTCACCTTCAAATAGTAGGCGATCAATTGCAACAACTTTAAGATGAAAACTCATAGTTACTCACCTTTTTCCTGTAATGTTTTTGCTTTCGCAACAGCATCTTCAACCGTTCCAACATAAAGGAAAGCTTGTTCTGGTAATTCATCGTGTAATCCTTCAAGGATTTCTTTGAATGCTCGAACTGACTCTTTAACTGGTACATACTTTCCTTGCATTCCAGTAAATTGTTCAGCAACTGTAAATGGTTGTGATAAGAAGTTACGAATACGACGAGCACGGTGGACGATTTGCTTATCTTCTTCACTTAACTCATCCATCCCTAAGATAGCGATGATATCTTGTAACTCTTTATAACGTTGAAGAATTTGTTGAACAGCTTGAGCAACTTCATAATGTTCAGTTCCAACAACTTGTGGATCTAACATTCGCGAACTTGAACCAAGTGGATCAACTGCAGGATAGATACCTAATGCTGCTGTTCCACGATCAAGTACCGTTGTTGCATCTAAGTGGTTAAACGTTGTTGCTGGTGCTGGATCGGTTAAGTCATCGGCAGGTACATATACAGCTTGAACCGAAGTGATTGATCCTTTTTTCGTTGATGTGATACGTTCCTGTAAATCACCCATTTCCGTTGCTAACGTTGGTTGGTATCCAACTGCTGATGGAATACGTCCTAAAAGTGCTGAAACTTCAGAACCTGCTTGAGTAAATCGGAAAATATTATCAACGAATAATAAAACATCTTGCCCTTGAGCATCACGGAAGTACTCTGCCATTGTTAAACCTGATAAAGCAACACGCATACGTGCACCTGGTGGTTCATTCATTTGTCCAAAGACAAGTGCTGTTTTATCAATTACACCACTTTCAGTCATTTCATGATATAAGTCATTTCCTTCACGTGTACGCTCACCAACACCGGCGAATACTGAGATTCCCCCGTGATGTTTCGCAACGTTATTGATTAACTCTTGAATTAATACGGTTTTACCTACTCCGGCACCACCGAATAATCCGATTTTCCCACCTTTTAAGTAAGGACAGATTAAATCGATTACTTTAATTCCTGTCTCCAGAATTTCTGTTGACATATTTAATTCGTGGAAAGCTGGGGCTCCACGGTGAATTGGATGCTGCTCGACATCTGCGCTCACTGCTGCTCCTTCATCAATTGGTTCACCTAATACATTGAACATTCGTCCTAATGTTACTTCACCAACTGGAACAGTAATTGCTTTTCCAGTGTCAATTGCTTCCATATTACGACTAATACCTTCAGTTGCGCCCATTGCGATTGCACGAACGATGTTATCACCGATGTGTTGTGCAACTTCAACAATAAGTTTTTCGTCTTTATATGGAATTTCAATTGCATTACGCATTGCTGGCAATTGACCTTGTTCGAATTGAATGTCGAGGACAGGACCAATGACTTGGACAACTTTTCCTTTATTCATTGTCGTTTCCTCCTAGTTTAAACTTTCAGATCCCCCAATAATTTCAGACATTTCTTGGGTGATCGCTGCTTGACGCTCGCGATTATATAAAATCGAAAGCGTATCTAACATTTGATCAGCATTGGTATTTGCACTTTCCATTGCCATTCGACGACTTGCTGCCTCACTTGTTAGTGATTCAAGCAAATAAATATATGCCATTGTCGAAATCATTTTTGGTGCTAAATACGTTAATACTGTATTTGGGTTTGGTTCAAAAAGTGTATCTGCAGTAATGACTGGTTCGCCACTTTCAGTTGTTTCATGTCCCATTGCTTCAAAATTTGCAGGTAACATTTGCGTTAAAATTGGTGTTTGCACTAATGGATTTTTGTACTCTGTGTACATGATTTTGATTGCATCAATTTCCTCACGTGCATACATCTCCATTAAAGGCATCACCATTTCATCTGTTAGTTCTTCATATGACAACGTTTCATTTCGTCCCGTAACGGCGAATGTTGTTGACAAATTGTAGAACGCTGCTTTTTCAGCACCATTTTTTCCAACAAAATAAAAGAGATGTTCAACATTTGGGTTGGCTTTCACTTCTTCGCGTAACGTTCGTAACACATTGACATTATACCCTCCACACAAACCAACGTCAGACGTAAAAACGAGATACGCAATTTTACGTGTTTCTTTTGGTTGCCGGAAATATGCAACATCAATTTCAGTTTGCTTATTTTTAGCAGCTACTAAAATATGTTGCATATGTTGTTCAACTAATTCTTTATATGACTTAATTGAAATAATTTGGCGTTGATATTTTTGAAGTTTCGCCATTGAAACGAGCTGCATCGCACTAGTGACTTTTTTGGTTGATTTAATCGAAGACATACGGTCTTTGATGGCTTTCATCCCTTTTGCCATTAACGATCACCTGCTACTGCGAAATTCGCCATAAACTTGTCAAGTTCGATTCGAAGCGCTTGTTCAACTCCAGGTGTTAAAGCTTTTTCTTCGCGGATTAATGCATACACATCTTGTCCTTGAATTTCAAAGAATTCTAACACTTCTTTTTCAAAACGCTTCATATCATTGACAGCAATTTTTGCTAAATATCCATGTTGCGCAACGAATAATAACACAACTTGTTCTTCTAAACGAACTGGTTGGTTTACTGGCTGCTTGATCATTTCCATTAACTTCGCTCCACGATCAAGTACAGCTTTCGTTGTTGCATCAAGATCAGAACTAAATTGTGCGAATGCTTGTAATTCTGAATATTGAGCTAAATCAATTTTCATTGATCCTGATAATTTTTTAACAATTTTCGTTTGGGCATCTCCACCAACACGTGAAACAGAAAGTCCCGTGTCAATTGCAGGACGTTGTCCAGCATTGAAAAGATCAGCTTGTAAGAAAATTTGTCCATCCGTAATTGAGATAACGTTCGTTGGAATGTAAGCTGAGATATCTCCAGCTTGCGTTTCAATAATCGGTAAAGCCGTCATCGATCCACCACCGTAATTTTCATTCAATTTACATGCGCGCTCTAACAAGCGTGAATGTAGGTAGAAAACATCTCCAGGGTAAGCTTCGCGACCCGGTGGACGACGAAGTAATAATGATAATGTACGATAAGCAACCGCGTGTTTTGATAAATCATCATACACGATTAAGACATCTTCACCATTATCCATCCACTCTTCACCAATTGCACAACCTGCATATGGTGCTAAGTATTGTACTGGTGCCATGTCTGAGGCACTTGCCGCAACAATTGTCGTATATTCCATTGCTCCATGGCGGAACAATGTATTGTAAACACTTGCAATCGTTGAATTTTTTTGTCCAATTGCGACATAAATACATTTTACATTTTCACCTTTTTGGTTCAAAATCGTATCAATTGCAATTGCTGTTTTTCCGGTTTGACGGTCACCGATGATTAACTCACGTTGTCCACGACCAATAGGGAACATTGAATCGATTGCTTTAATCCCAGTCTGTAACGGTTGGTGAACACTTTTACGCGTCATAACCCCTGGTGCAATTCGTTCAACTGGGCGTTTTGCTGTCGAAGCTAAATCGCCTTTTCCATCGATTGGTTCACCAAGCGGATTTACAACCCGACCTAGTAATCCGTCACCGACAGGAATTTCGACGATGCGTCCTGTTCGTTTTACAATTGATCCTTCACGAATTTCATCACTCTCGTTTAACATAACAATTCCGACTGTATGCATTTCGAGGTTGATTGCCATTCCTAAAGTCCCATCCGCAAATTCAACAAGCTCACTCATCATAATATTATCTAATCCGTTTGCCGTCGCAACACCATCTCCGACTTTCACAACAACACCTGATTCATAGTAATCAACTGTTTGTTCGTAGTCTTTCAATTTCTGGGCAAGGACACGGCTTAATTCTTCTGGTTTTAAGCTCATATAGACACCTCATGGTTTAAATTGTCAGTTTTTGTAAATCTGACTGTAGTTTTTGTAATTTTGTTGCGAATGAATCATCGAACGTTTGCGCGCCAATACTCACTTTCACACCACCAATTATCGTTGGATCGATAATGTGGGTTGGTACAAGCTTGGTTGCTGTTCGTTTTTCTGCCGCTGTAACTAAAATCGCTAACGTTTCTGCATCTAATACCGTCGCTGTCGTTACAGTTGCTTTTTGTTGTCCATTCATTTTCAAAACAATTGTTTCAAAATAGTCTGCAATTGCAACTATTTCACGTGAACGTTGGTTTGCTGAAACTAATTGAATAAATTCAATTACTTCCGAATGTGCTCCAACGCATGTCTCAGCGATAAACGCTTGTTTTTGTTGAGTACTTAAGCGTGGATCCTCAAGTAAACGAAAAACATTTGGTTGGGCTTGAAAGCTTTGAGCAATTGTTACCAATTGCTCAGCTTTTTGTTCGTAGTCACTTGTGACTGCCAAAAATAATGCTTGTGCATATTTTTGGGCAATATTAGCGTCCATTTGCCATCACCATTTTCTCAGCCATTGCAAGCGCTCGGGCTTTTGTATTTGCTTCATCCACTTGTTCGCTTAATAATTGACTCGCAATCACAACTGAAAGGTCAATTGCTTGATCTTTCAATTCTTTTTGAGCCAGTTGTTGGTCAATTTCTAACTGTGCGTCAAACGCTTCACGACGTTTTCGTAAATCAACTTGTAATTCTTCTTGCATTTTCGTTGCTGTTTGGTCAGCACGAACACGTGCTGATTCAAGAATTTCTGTTGATTCTTCTTGAACACGGCGAAGACGTTTTTGCGCTTCTGTATTTGTTTCGCTAGCTTCTTGATTTTGAACATCTGCTTGTGCAATTTGATCAACAACATATTGTTGACGACGCTCTAAATAATTTTGTAAAGGTTGCCATAGCAACTTGAACATAAAATAAAATAAAATCGCCGTTGAACCTAAACTTAAAACAAAAGTTAGTATATCAAAGTTTAAAGAAAAATTAATATCCATTTTGCTTCACCTCACTTAGCACCATCGATTAAACGAGGTTACCACCTAAGATGAAAATTAACATGATTGCAACTAATAATCCGTAGATACCAGTTGTTTCAGCCATCGCTAAACCAACGATCATTAACTGTTGAATTTTATCTGCTGCTTCAGGATTACGTCCTACTGCTTCTACTGCTTTACCTGCACCGACACCTTGTCCGATACCTGCTCCAAATCCTGTCATAACTGCCAATCCGGCTCCAACTGCGATTCCCGCAATTGCAATAGCATTTCCTACTTCAATAACTGCTGCCATTTGTAAATCCTCCTAAAATTCCTATCAAAATGATTATTTTTAATTTATTTGGTACACGATTTCGTGTGATACCCATATTTATTCTGTTCGGCTTGAAATTAATATCGCCGTTAGCATGGTAAATACCAATGCTTGAATTGTTCCTGAGAAAATATCAAGATAAAAACTCAGTGCTACCCCTGGAATGAAATATCCAAGTGGTGTAATTAATGCTCGCAATACTTCCGCTAAAACTGTTCCAGCAACCATATTTCCAAATAAACGGAGTGAAATTGTTACCGATTCAGTCGCAAAACTAATCATATTCAATGGTAGCATAAAACCAAATGGTTTCATGTACTGTTTGAAATAACCTTTTGCGCCATATGTTTTAAATGAAAGACTATGCATAATAATAAATGTAAGCAACCCTAATGAAAGTGCAATTGATAAATCATATGCCGCTGGGCGTAATCCCCAAAGTGACAATGTATTAATCAAGAGCAAATAAATGAACAATGTTGATAGCATTGGCCCAATCGTACGTCGATATGGGTTTGTTGCCACTGTCCCATCAAAAAAGCTTAATAGTTGTTCACAAATAATGATGAACTTAGGTGGTTTCCCACTTGGATCTAATTGATTTAAATATTTACGTCCAAGTAAACCTAAACCAATGATAATCAACATCGCGGCCCAACCATAAAACATTTCTGGTCCAATTGTAAAGTTGCCAATTGTTAATCCTTCTTTTACTGCAGTTGTCAGCATCATATTCATTGCTTCTTCTGACCTCCTTTCGCTGCGGGTGTTTGCCGGCGGCGGTAGCCAATAATAATAATTGGCGCAATCATTACACCGATAAATACTGCAAAAATATTTAACCACTGCGGATACAGCATCGCTAAAATAAATGCACCTGCGGTTAATCCTAAACGAATCAGTGATCCGATGATAAAGCGCTTTGGCTTTTCAGCAAAAATCACACTACGAACGTACTGTACTTGTAACCAAAAATTTACACTTGAAATGACTGCACCAAGTAATACACCAAATAACACCGCAGTATTTAAACGAAAAATGAAAAATCCTAATATCGCTAAAATGCTTGCAACTAGCGGAATCCGAATCATCACATTTTTGGCATATTCGACGCTAAAATTATCTTCGTACATACTTACTTCGTCCCAAACAAACGATCACCAGCATCACCAAGTCCAGGTACAATATACCCTTTCTCATTCAACTTTTCATCAAGTGATGCTAAATATACATCAACATCGGGATGAGCTGCATGAACAGCCGCAACACCTTCAGGTGCCCCAACTAAACAAACAAGCTTAATCGTTTGTGCTCCACGCTGTTTTAACATCGTGATTGCAGCAATTGCCGAACCACCTGTCGCTAACATCGGATCAACAACTAAATTCATTGCTGTTTCTAAACCTTGTGGGAATTTTGAAAAGTATTCTTTTGGTTCAAGCGTTTCTTCATCACGATAAATTCCAACATGTCCAATTTTAGCGGTTGGAATTAAACGATGAATACCATCAACCATTCCAAGGCCGGCACGAAGAATTGGAATAATGAATACTTCTTGTGATAATTCTTTTTGAATCGTCACAGCTACCGGTGTTTTGATTTCAATAGCTTGTAATGTTAAATCACGTGTGATTTCATACGCCATTAACCCCGCAATTTCATTGACAGTTTCACGAAAATCTTTCGTTGCCGTTGTCTCTTTACGAATATTCGTTAATTTGTGACTAATAAGTGGATGGTCAAAAACATGTAACTTGCTCATTGTTTATTCCCCTTTACAATTCTGACTTTCAAGTTCAGTAATTTTAGCTAATCGCGCAATATGTCGATCACCTTCAAACTCTGTTTGAAGCCACGTTTGAGTAATCATTTTCGCTAATTCAACACCAATAACACGTGCACCTAAAGCTAACACATTTGTGTCATTGTGTAACCGTGTAGCTGAAGCACTGAATACATCCCCGACTAAAGCACAACGGATTCCATTGACTTTATTGGCGGCAATACTCATCCCAATTCCAGTTCCACAAATTAAAATCCCACGCTCAAATTCTCCTGCAGCAACTTTTGTAGCTACAATTTTAGCATAGTCAGGATAATCTACCGAATCACAAGTAAATGTCCCAAAATCTTCAAATTCATAATTAAGTTGAGTTAGAAGCTGTTCGATTTCAGCTTTTAATTCGACACCACCATGATCAGCAGCAATTGCGATTTTCATCATCTTATCACCCTTTACATCAAGTTTCAAAATATCTTTTCTATTGTACCATACCTACACAATTTTTGGACAATATCTCGTAAATATCCTTGAAATTTTACCTAGTTTTTTTTTGATAATTGTCGATTTCTTCGTGATATTTGCTTTGTTTTTATTTGAAATAACATCTTTCCTTTAGAAAAATAACTTTTTTTTACAAAATTTCAATTTATTAAACAATTGTTAATTCGTTCAATCGATAAAATAAAAAACTAGCTTGCGCTAGTTTTTTTACCGGTTTCGAATGAAGTTTTGAACTTTTTGAGCAAGCATCTCCAACTCAATCGGTGTTTTGTCAGCAACTAATGCTTCCGTTATTAACTCAGCCAAATAGATAAAGTCATTTTCTTTAAAACCTTTCGTTGTCATGGCTGCTGTTCCTAATCTCAAACCACTCGTAATTTGAGGACTCAACACTTCATTTGGAATTGTATTTTTATTTGTCGTAATACCAACTTGATCTAATCGTTCTTGCGCCCACTTCCCAGTTAAATGATGCTGACTATAAACATCAACTAAAAACAAGTGATTATCAGTTCCACCACCAATAACCGGCCAACGATGCGCAATCATTGCTTTAGCAAATGTTTGTGCATTTAAAATAACTTGCCGCTGATACAATTGGTACTCTGGTTGCATCGCTTCAAATGCTGCAATCGCTTTGGCAGCAATTACATGCACTAATGGACCTCCTTGCATACCAGGAAAAATACTCCGATTGAGTTTATCTGCATACTGTTTTTTACAAAAAACCAATCCACCTCGTGGACCACGTAATGTTTTATGGGTTGTAGTTGTCACAAAATCAGCGACTGGCACCGGATTTTCATGTAGGTTTGCTGCGACTAATCCGGCAATATGAGCCATATCAACCATTAAATATGCACCAACTTCATCGGCAATTAACCGAAATTGCTTAAAATTAATCGTAAACGGATATGCACTTGCTCCGGCTACAATTAGTTTTGGTTTATGCTTATGAGCGAGTTGACGAATTTGTTCATAATCAATTCGTCCATTTTCATCAACACCATACGCAACAAAATTATAATTGAGCCCACTAAAATTCAAGGGATGTCCGTGCGTTAAATGTCCGCCAGCAGCTAAATCCATTCCTAACACACAATCATTTGGATTAAGAATTGTCATATAGACCGCCATATTTGCCTGACTTCCTGAATGGGGTTGAACATTGACATGCTCACCACCAAATAGCTTTAAGTAGCGCTCCATTGCTAGTTGTTCAATTTCATCCACCCATTCACAACCACCGTAATAGCGTTTGCCTGGATATCCTTCAGCATACTTATTTGTCAAAATCGAACCTTGAGCCTTAAGAATATCCTGACTCACAAAATTTTCAGATGCGATTAATTCAATTGTTTGTTTTTGTCGCTGTGTTTCTTTTTCTAGTAAATTTGCAATTGCTTGATCTTTCATATGCCACCGTCCATTTTAAGATTTTGATGATTGTACCATATTTATGAACAATTACATATTAATTTGCTCAAGCTGCTATTTTACTTCAACAATTGCCCGTGCAATTGCCCGAGCTGAAATTGCACCTTCTCGAAGAATCACATATTCATTATTTTCTTTAATTTCAATTACCGTCGAAGCTACTTGCTGTTCTGCATTACCTGCTAGTATCCGTAATCGGCTTCCAAACACAGACTCAACTTCAGCTCCTGTCGTTGCTGCAACCGCTCCCGATACATTCGCACTCGTTGTAGCCAAAGTTAGTTTACTCTCACTTAAAATTTCTAGTACCGCTTGATGGTTTGGCATCCTTAATCCAATCGTGCCAAGCCCTGCACTGATTTTATCACTCACCGTTGATTTTTTTGGTAAGACAATTGTCAATGGTCCTGGCCAAAAATGATTCATCAAAGTTTGTGCTAAATCAGGAATCACGGCTGCATAACGAGCCACTTCCGCTTGGCTTGCAACGAATAAAATCAACGGTTTATCAAGTGGTCGATGCTTTAATTGATAAATTTCCGCTAACGCATGATGATTATTTGCATCACAACCAAGTCCATACACTGTATCGGTTGGAAATCCAACAACTTCGCCTTCGCGCAGGGCTTCAATAATTTCTTCTGTTTTTTGAACTAACATCCTAATCACAACCTTTTGAGTTATTTCGAGATAACAAAAAAATCTTTTCAACAACAAGGCCGAAAAGATTTTTTGTTGTTATTTAATGTTGTTATAAATAAACAACATCCGATCTTTACCATTAATATCTTGTTTAACTTCAATTTCAGCAGTTGGGAAGTATTCAGCAGCTAGTGCTGATAAACGTTCTCCTTGATCATAGCCCATTTCAAACGCGAGCATACTCCGTTCAGGAGCTAAAATTGCTTTCACTGTATCGAAGATTTTACGATAAAAATACAATCCATCATTCCCACCAAATAAAGCAACGTGCGGTTCGTTATCTTTGACAAGGGCATCAACTTGCTCTTGCGCTGGAATGTACGGTGGATTGGAAATGAAAATATCAACTTGAACACCAGCATCAATTAGTGGTTGAACCATATCTCCCGCTAAAAATGTTACATTCGGTGCAAAATCAGCTGCATTTTTTTTGGCAACAACTAATGCTTCTTCACTAATATCCGTAGCAACCATCGTTACTTTATCACACTCAGCGGCTAATGAAACACTAATCGCGCCACTTCCTGTTCCAACATCACAGCAACGTACAGGATTTGTTTCTGGAAAATAGTCATCAATGCAATCAAGAATATGATAAACTAACTCCTCTGTTTCCGGACGCGGAATCAATACTGCATCACTCACATGGAAATTACGGCCCATAAAGTACTCATAGCCAATAATATATTGGACTGGTTCATTATGTTCGATAAAGCGTGCCAAGTTCGCCATAAACTTCGCTTCTTTTTGTAGCTCAACCTCATCATTCAAACGCATCAAAATTTCATAGCTTTCCATTTCAAGTGCATCAACAAGTAAAATTTTCGCTAATGAACGTTCGCTTCCATTTGCATCAAGTTGTTGTTCTGCCGTTTTCAACATTTGCTGAATCGTCATATTATTCACCTAATCCTTGCGCTAATTTTTCACGTTGTTCTTCAACTAATAACGCATCAATAATATCGTTCAGTTTCCCTTCGATAATTCGATCTAATTGTTGAATCGTTAAACCAATACGGTGATCAGTTACACGGTTTTGCGGATAATTGTATGTACGAATCTTTTCAGAACGGTCACCACTTCCAAGTTTCGATTGACGCATCGCTGCTAACTCTGCTTGCTGTTGTTGTAATTCCATGTCATATAATTTAACACGTAAAACTTTCATCGCTTGATCACGGTTTTCATGTTGCGAACGTCCGTCTTGACATGTCACAACGATTCCACTTGGCAAATGGGTAATTCGTACTGCCGAGTCAGTTGTATTAACCGATTGTCCTCCGGCACCACCTGAACGGTATACATCTACTTTAATATCATTTGGTTTGATATCAACTGTAATTTCATCATCAACTTCAGGCATCACTAACACTGTTGCTGTTGATGTATGAATACGTCCTTGGCTTTCTGTTGCTGGTACACGTTGAACACGGTGTGATCCTGATTCAAACTTTAATTTCGAATACGCACCTTGACCTTTGATTAAGAACGAAATTAATGAGAATCCACCCATGTCAGCTTCATGTGATTCCATAATTTCAACTTTCCATCCTTGGCTTTCCGCATAACGAACATACATACGGTATAAATCACCAGCAAAAATATTCGCTTCATCTCCACCGGCAGCTCCACGAACTTCAACGATAACATTTAAATCATCATTTGGATCTTTTGGAATCAAAAGAATTTTGATTTCATCTTCGAATGGTTGGACTAATTGCTCAAGTTCACGTAATTCTTCTTTTGCCATTTCACGAATTTCTTCATCTTTTTCTTCGGCAATTAAGAACTTTGCATCTTCAATCCCTTCCATTACTTTTTTATATTCATTGTATTTGTCGTATACAGCTTGTAATTGTGATTGTTCACGTGATAATGACATCAAACGCTTTGGATCACTTCCGATATTAGGATCACTTAATTGTTCTGTTAGTTGATGATAACGATCAGCAACTGTTTCTAAACGTTGTAATAAACTCATCTTAATTCTCCTCTACTTGGTTACGGTAATCTTTTTTTACTTGATGACAATGACGGCAACGTGCCTCATAACTTTCTTGTGCGCCAACAAGGACAATTGGGTCATGATAATTTGCTGGTGTTCCATTTATTAACCGTTGTGTTCTTGTCGCTGGTTCTCCACAAATTGTACAAATCGCAGTGAGCTTCGTCACAAATTCGGCTTTTGCCAATAATTTGGGAATTGTCCCAAATGGCTCCCCACGAAAATCCATATCAAGGCCTGCTGCGATTACACGAATTCCACGACTTGCAATTTCCTCAATAACGTCAATAACTTCTTCATCAAAAAATTGAACCTCATCAAAAGCAACTACCGCAGTATCTGGTGTGAGATAATCAAGTGCATATTTCGCCTCGGGGATAGCAATTGCTTCGATTACTCGTCCACTGTGCGAAACAACATCACTGTCACTATAGCGGTTGTCGATTTGGGGTTTAAATACATAAAAGGTTTTTTTAGCATACTCTAAGCGCTTCAATCGACGGATTAATTCTTCTGTTTTGCCGGCAAACATGCTCCCACAGATTACTTCTAACCAACCGTCTTTTCGTAAGTCAAAATGCATACGATAACCTCCTCTACATTTCCACCTCAATCGGTGTTTTCTTTTATTTATTGTAACAAAAAAACAGGTGCATCGCACCTGCTTTATTTGAGATGGATGAATTATTTTTCTTCCGTCTCTGATTGAATACCATATTTTTTCATGAAACGGTCTACACGTCCATCAGCTGCAACGAAACGTTGGCGTCCTGTATAGAATGGGTGACAGCTTGAACAAGTATCCACACGGATTTCATCTAAAACTGAACCTGTTTCAAATTCTGTATTACATGAAGTACATGTAACGTTTACTGTTTTGTAATTTGGGTGAATTCCCTTTTTCATAATGTATTCTCCTTCTGCCCTAGATAATTATTTACCTAGAATAAGCATGAAATGTGAACCTTCCAGTTCCAATGAAGTCGCTTTTCCAAATCTTGAACGGTCGAACTTTAACCTGTTATATAGTTGAGCCTACTAGTTACCTAGCAAACTGTACTACTAGCCGTAGTTGATAGTGACGTATTAACGTTAATACCATATGAAATTATAGCAATTTCTCTTTTGTTATGCAATAAGATTTCGATTAGATTTCTTCATACCAAATTTTAGCACCAACATTTGTTAGTTTTTCGATGATACGCTCATATCCACGTTCAACATGTTCAATCTCATGAATCTCTGTAATTCCATTAGCAATTAAACCCGCTAACACCATCGCTGCACCAGCTCGTAAATCAGTGGCAGTTACTTTTGCACCTTCTAATGAGCTTGGACCAACGATAATTCCTGTTGAAGCTTCATTACGAATCGTTGCTCCCATCCGTTGCAACTCATCAACGTGTTTAAAGCGTGCGCTATAAATTGTATCAGTAATAATACTTGCTCCACTTGCTTGCGTTAATAATAACGTAAATGGTTGTTGTAAATCAGTGGCAAACCCGGGAAATACTCCGGTTTTCACATTTACTGACTTTAAGTTTTCTGATGAACGAATTACGACTGAATCCATTCCAATTTCCATATTTACACCAGCTTCTTGCATCTTCGAAAGAAACGCTTCCATATGTTCTGGAATAATATTATCAACTTTAACTTCTTGACCTTCACCAACACCAATAGCTGCAGCTACCATATATGTTCCAGCTTCAATTCGATCAGGAATAACTTGGTGTCGACATCCGTGCATTGACTCAACCGGTACACCTTTAATCCGAATCGTATCCGTTCCAGCCCCGGTAACTTTAGCACCCATGTTATTTAACATTGTAGCAATATCAACAATTTCTGGTTCCTTAGCAACATTTTCAATCGTTGTTATTCCTTCAGCGTGTACAGCTGCAAGCATAATATTAATTGTTGCTCCAACGCTCGGAATATCTAAGTTAATTTTTGTTCCTTTTACCCCTTGTGGAGCATGTAAATGGTACGCACCATTTTCAATGGTCACCTCAGCACCAAGTGATTGGAATCCTTTTAAATGCAAATCAATTGGACGTGGTCCTAAATAACATCCACCCGGCATTCCAAGTACAGCTTCGTTATAGCGTGCTAACATCGCTCCCATTAAATAATATGAGGCCCGCAACTCTTGAACTGCACCTTCTAGTAAAGGTTGGTAATTTACATTGGTTGAATCGATTGTTAGTGTATTATTGACAAATGTTGTTTTAACATTTAATTCATTTAAAATTGTATTTAAAGCGTAAACGTCTGAAAGTTCTGGGACGTTTTCTAAAACGACTACATCTCCAGCTAAAATTGCTGCCGGAATTAAGGCAACAACGCTATTTTTCGCACCGCTTACTTCTATTGTTCCATTTAAAGGGTATTTGCCTTCAACTTTAAAGACTCGCATGGCGTTCTTCCTTTCCCATAAAACCTATTTTTAGGATGTTGCTCCAAATAAGCTAATGGAGAAACACATTTTCTATTATATAAAAAAAAAGGCCAAATTAAAATGGTCTTTTTTTAATTCGGTCTTTTTTTGCTTAATTTCTACCGCTGAAAGAATAAACCATTGCAATATGCGGCTGGCCATCTTCTAAAAATTCATGTCCTTCAACTTGAAAACCTAATTTTTCATAAAATCTTTGGGCATGTGTTTGTGAATGTAAGGTTATTTCTTCATGTCCCAATGCTTTTGCTTTATCTAGTAATGCTTGCATTACTAGTAAGCCTAAGCCTCGCTGACGTGCTACTCGAATAACGGCTACACGACCAATTTTAATTTTGTCACCAACCCGAATCAAACGCGCTGTTGCTAATGGTTGATTATTTTCGGTAATAACAACGTGCCATGCAAACTCATCATATTCATCAATATCAATTTCAGTTGGATAGCCTTGCTCTTGAGTAAAAACAAGATCTCTTACTTGAAACGCCTGCTGGATATGTGCTGGATTTTTTCCATAAAAAACGATTGTTTCCATATTTATATCCCCTTATTATATGGTAAATTTTGCGGTATCCGTTGCCCACTTTTGCGAGCTAAAGCGATTGGCAAATGCGGATTCGTCAACATTGCTCTCCCCATCGCAATGAAATCACTTTGGCCACTTTCAAGTGCGTATTGCGCTAAATCGTATTCTTGTAGTAACCCAGCGGCAATAACTGGTAATTTGGTCGCTTCACGTAAATTTTGGGCATGTTTTAACTGATATCCAGGATAAACATGTGGTTGTACCGGAATAATTCCACCCGTCGAAACATCTAAAATATCAATTTCTTTTGCAACTGCCAGCATCATCTCACGATAATCAGCTAATTGATTCCCGTCAGCATGATAATCATCCGCTGATATCCGTAACATCAATACCTTTCCACTTGGCCACTCGCTTTTAACGGCGGCAATAACTTCCCGTAAAAAGCGAATTCGTGATCGATACGTCCCACCATACTCATCTTTTCGCTGATTCGTTAATGGCGAAAGGAATTGATGAATTAAGTAACCATGAGCAGCATGAATTTCTAACGCATCAAAACCTGCTTCATGTGCATATTTCGCACTTTGAGCAAATGCAGCAATAATATGCTGAATTTGTTGAATAGTTAACTCCGTCGGTGTTCGCAGTGATTCATCAAAACGAATGCTACTTGGTGCATATTTAATTGGGTCTTTTGTCGTTGATTTACGTCCAGCATGATTCAACTGAATTGCTAATGGAAGATTGTGATACCGTTTAATTTCCTCAACAAAAGCTTTCATTTTTTCAGCTTGACAGTCATTATAAAGTCCTAAATCTTGTTCGGTAATTCTTCCTTCCGGACTTACTCCAGTCGCTTCAACAATGATTAATCCTGGTTGTCCTAGTGCCATTGAACCATAGTGCATCTGATGAAAACTATTAATTTCTCCATTTTCAGCATGATACGTACACATTGGTGGTACTACAATCCGATTTTTAGCTTCAAGATTTTTTATTGTAATTTTTTCAAATAACATCTCGTTCCCTCCTTCTCAACACTCTTCTTATCATAACAAATCTTTTAAACGAATCATACAATTCATGAAAAAAAGTGCGAAGTCGCACTTTATTCTTTGATTTTATTTAAATACCGATAGACTGTCGGTTCTGATGTTTTTAATAATTTTGCGACTTCACTGACACACCCTTTAAGCAAGAATGCCCCTTGATCGGATAACGATTTGATAATTGACATTTTTTCATCAGCAGATAAGCGTACTGGATCAACGCCAAAGCGATCAATTTCAGCAGTAATCATCGAGCGTAACACATCATCAATATTCCCGTGCAAGTGTTCCGTTACTTTTGTTTCACTTGTCGATTGATTATCTGGTTCATTACTAAACTTCAAAAATTGGCCAATAATACGATCTAAATCATGATAGGCTTGCATATCCGTGTTAATTCCTAGCATTCCGATTAATCGACCAAAATCATCTTTAATAAAATACGTTGATGATCGACAAATCTGATTATTTTTTCCAACTGCACGATAATTTGTTATAAAATCTTTTTCACGGTATTCTCGATCTTGCATGATTTTTAAAATCAAATCTGTCGGTGAGTCACCAATTTTCCGACCGCTAATCTGACTATTTTCAATTGCAATAATTGTTCCCCCATCTTTGGTCAAATCATGTAAAACAACTTCGCAGTTTTCTCCCATTGTTTCTGCGATAAATTTTACAAACGGAATATAGAGTTTTATCATTTGACTCGCTGTCATGTTCCCACCTCTTGCCTCACAGTACTTTCATCTATTTTACAAATTTATTCACTGTTTTGCAAGTCGCTTTTCACTTTTGGTTTTAAAATCAAAGTTTTTTATTTAAAAAGAAAAAGCCACTTTCGTGACTTTTTCAAGCAATTACGCTTTGTTGATTGAACCAAATAATTCCATTTTCTCAGTTACTGTTGCTTTAATAGCTTCGTATCCTGGTCCTAATAATTTACGTGGATCAAATCCTTTACCATTTTCTGGTAAATCTTTTCCAGCTAAAACGTACTCACGAGTTGCCGCTTGGAATGCTAATTGGCACTCAGTATTTACGTTGATTTTCGCAACTCCTAAAGAGATTGCTTCTTTAATCATTTCAGCAGGAATTCCTGTTCCACCGTGTAATACTAATGGAGTTGTTCCAGTTGCTTTGTTGATATCGTTTAATGCATCAAACGCTAAACCTTCCCAGTTTTCTGGGTATTGTCCGTGAATGTTTCCGATTCCAGCTGCTAACATGTCAACACCTAAATCAGCGATTAACTTACACTCAGCTGCATCAGCGATTTCACCTTTACCAACGATTCCATCTTCTTCTCCACCAATAGAACCAACTTCTGCTTCTACAGAGATTCCTTTTGAGTGTGCGAATTCAACGATTTCTGTTGTTTTAGCGATGTTTTCTTCGATTGAATAGTGTGATCCATCGAACATTACTGAAGAGAATCCAACTTCGATTGCAGCTTTCGCTCCATCGAAACTTCCGTGGTCAACGTGTAATGCAACTGGTACAGTAATGTTTAATGTTTCCATTAATCCATTTACCATTCCAACAACTGTGTTGAATCCACCCATGTATTTAGCAGCTCCTTCAGAAACTCCTAAAATAACTGGTGAGTTATTTTCTTGTGCAGATGTTAAAATTGCTTTTGTCCACTCTAAGTTGTTGATGTTGAATTGACCTACTGCATATTTCCCTGCATACGCTTTGTCTAACATTTCTTTTGCTGAAACTAACATAAAAATACCTCCGAATGATTAATGACATTCTCGCTCGAAATTCGAACAAGATTCCTGGAAAATTGACTTTTTCAGGCACTACGGATCTGTCTGACCCGGAATCCAAGGTTGTTTATCTCTCGTCCAAAACGAAATTTCGCTGTCCGAAAATAAAAAACTTTGAAAGGATACGCCAATATTATACCGCAAACCTTAGTAAATGAAAATATTTATACGCTTAAAATTATTTTTTTACGACTTTTTTCCTTATTTTGCCTGTGCATTAGCAATTGATGCTCCAACAAAATCACGGAATAACGGTTGTGGTCGTAACGGACGCGATAAGAATTCAGGGTGGAATTGTGCTGCTACGAACCATGGATGTTCTGGAATCTCTAAAATTTCGACTAAATTTGTTTGTGGGTTAATTCCTGAGAATACCATTCCAGCCGCTTCGAAATCAGCTTTAAATTTGTTATTAAATTCGTAACGATGACGATGACGTTCACGAACTTCTGGCGCTTGATATGCAAGCGCTGCTTTTGTTCCTTCAATGACCGTACAATCATACGCACCTAAACGTAACGTTCCCCCTAAATGAATTCCCGCATATTGATCTGGTAAGAAGTCAATAATTGGGTATGGCGTTTGTGCATCCATTTCTGTTGAATTTGCTTTATCGTATCCAAGAACATTGCGCGCATATTCGATTGCTGCTAACTGCATTCCTAAACAAATTCCAAAGAATGGAACTTTATTTTCACGTGCATACTGAATCGCTAACATTTTCCCTTGAATTCCTCGTTCACCAAATCCTCCAGGTACTAAAATACCGTCTAAGTTTCCAAGCATTTGACCGACGTTTGCTTCTGTAATATCTTCTGCTTGGATCCATTCAATCTTCACTTTTTGATTAAATGCATACCCAGCATGTTGTAAACTTTCAGCAACTGATAAATACGCATCATGTAATTCAACGTATTTCCCAACTAATCCGATTGTCACAACACCAGTTAAATTACGAACTGTCTCAACTAATTCATGCCACTTCGACATATCTGCTTCAAGTGTTAATGATTGTAATGCTAATTTTTTGCAAACATACGCATCAAAACCTTGATTTTGCATCATCATTGGTACGTTATATAGTGTGTCAGCATCGACAGCTTCAATAACTGCTTCTTTTGGTACATCACAGAATAAGGCAATTTTTTCTTTTTGACTATCTGCCAAACTAACTTCTGTACGTAACACAATGACATCTGGTTGAATTCCTAGTCCACGTAATTCCTTCACACTGTGTTGTGTCGGCTTTGTTTTAAACTCTTCTGATACTTTTAAATATGGTACTAATGTTGTATGGATAAAGAGAGTATTTTCTACACCAAGATCGCGACGCACTTGACGAATTGCTTCGATAAATGGTAACGACTCGATATCACCTACTGTTCCACCAATTTCAGTAATAACAACGTCAGCACCACTTTCACGTCCTGCTGCGTAAACTTTAGATTTAATTTCATTCGTGATATGTGGAATAACTTGGACCGTTGCTCCTAAATAATCACCACGACGCTCTTTTTCTAAAACGCTTGAATAAATTCGACCAGTCGTAATATTTGAATTTTTCGTCAAATTTACATCGATAAAACGTTCATAATGTCCTAAATCTAAATCTGTTTCAGCTCCGTCATCCGTAACAAAAACTTCTCCATGTTGATATGGACTCATAGTTCCTGGATCAATATTGATATACGGATCAAATTTTTGCATGAAAACTTTAAATCCGCGTTGTTTTAATAATAATGCCAGCGATGATGCAGTAATTCCTTTTCCTAATCCTGAAACAACTCCACCTGTTACGAAAATATATTTTGTCATAATTGTATTCCTCCTCAAAATCTGTTGGCTGAACTACGTAAATTTTTGTATGAAAATACAAAAAAGCTCTCCTAACCTTACGGGGGAGAGCTGACGTGCAAAAAGTGCCCACGTCTATTCTACTAATTTTGTTTTTGAAAAGCAATGCTAATCACAATTTCATCATCAGTTTTTTAAAATTCTTCTTCTTCTTTGACTTTTTCACGGTAGCGATTTAATTCTTCAGCATATTCTGGCGTGAAACTCTCTTCACTTGCTGGACGAGCAATTAAACCTAATTCTTCAATATCGTCTTCATCTAACTCAAGCTCTTCTTCATCAAGCATAAAGTCATCATTATTAATTTCTTCAAAACGATGACGACTACGTAAGTCCCAGCTTCCATCTGACATTGCTAAAAAACGTCCATCAGTCGTTAAATCAGTATAATACTGACCTAAGTTCATTTCTTGAATTGAAGCAATATTTTGTGCACTTTGCACACGTACAACGATTTCGTTAAATTGTAACGGTGCTTGCGTTCCTGTTAAAATTTCATAGGCTAATTGAACAAAAGACATTTCCATAATTTGTTGTTGTGTAAAATTATCTAACATAGTTGAACTCCCTTTCGCTTTCACTTACATTTTTTCTGGTGCACTTACACCAACTAAGTGTAAGGCATTACGTAATGTAATTTGCACTGCTTTTACAAGTGCTAATTTTTGTTGTGTATACGTCACATTCTCTTTATCAATAACTTTAATTTCATTATAGAATGAGTGGAATGTTGATGCTAATTCATGAATATAGTTGGTAATTTTATGCGGCTCACGACGAAGTGCTGCCACTTCAACTGTATGTGTAAACTCCCCAATTTTATTCATTAAATTAATTTCTTTTTGGTGTGTTAATGTATCAAAATTCACAATTGCTTGATCAAAGTCAATTCCTTGTTCAGCAGCATTGCGTAAAATTGAGCTTACACGTGCATGACCATACTGTGCGTAGAACACAGGGTTATCACTTGATTGGCTTTCTGCTAATCCAAGATCAAAATCAAGTTGCGTGTCAGCACTACGCATTGCAAAGAAGTAACGCGTCGCATCAAGACCAACCATTTCAACTAAATCTCGAATTGTTACGGCATCTCCACGGCGCTTACTCATCTTCACTTCTTCTCCTTCACGGACAAGACGAACCATTTGAATAACTGGTACTTCTAGCATATCAGCTTTTCCAGTTAAGGCTTGAATTGCTGCTTTCATACGTGGAATGTATCCATGGTGATCTGCACCCCAGATGTCAATTAACATATCATATCCACGGCTTAATTTTATCATATGATAGGCAATATCTGGTGTAAAGTACGTAAATGAACCATCCGTTTTCTTTAAAACACGGTCTTTATCATCACCAAATTCTGTTGTTCTAAACCACGTTGCTCCATCTTGTTCATAAATGAAACCAAGTTCTGCTAATTTTTCAATCGCAGGTTCAATTCGATTTTCATTGTACAGACTTTGTTCACTTGACCAAATATCAAATGGTACACCAAAGAATTCTAAATCACGACGGATTTTTTCCAATTCATACTTTAATCCGTATTTACGGAAAATCGCTAATTGTTCAGTTTCATCACTTGCCGCTTCAATTTCTGCTTGGTGTTTTTCTTTTAAAATTTGAGCAATGTTCACGATATCTTGACCATGATATCCTGCTTCGGGCATCGGCATTTCTTGACCTAACGCTTGGAAATAACGTGCTTGTAATGATAATGCTAAATTATGGATTTGGTTTCCAGCATCATTGATGTAATATTCACGTGTCACATCGAAACCAGCTGCTGTCATAATTCGTCCCATCGAATCACCAATTGCTGCACCACGTGCATGCCCCAAGTGTAAATCACCAGTTGGATTCGCCGAAACGAACTCAATATTTACTTTACGACCTTTTCCAACTGTACTACGTCCATACTCTTGGTCTAAATCTAAAACATTTCGAACAACCTGTGTTAATGTGTCGTTTTTCAAATAAAAATTAATGAACCCAGGACCCGCAACTTCTACACGCTCTACAGCATCCCAGGCAAAATTATCAACAATTGCTTGTGCAATTTCTCGTGGGTTCCGTTTCGCAATACGTGTAAGTTGCATTGCCACGTTTGAGGCGAAATCACCTTTCGTTCCATCTTTTGGTTTTTCAAGCTGAATTTCAAATGTTGTTTCAGCTGAAACGATTTCCGCTGAAGCAACCGCTTGTTGGATTTGTTCACGTAATTGTTCTTTAAGTTGTTCCACAACTGACATAGATAATCCTCCTAATTAATTGTGCGAATTTTCAATTCAAGAGTAAATTCACCACTAAATTCTGTTTCAATATAGAAATCATAACGAACGAAGAAATGACCACTTTGTTCATCCCAAGCATATGAAAGTTCATATGTTTGTGCTCGTGTTGCTAATTTACCATACGGTACAATATACGTCCCGTTTGCTGAATCAGCTAAGCGAAACTCTTGTTGCATTTTTATTGCACCAGTTCTTGTCATTACTACTTTATTTGGTGTTGCAATGATTCGTGCTTGAATACTACCTTCAAGACCTTCAACACCTGGTTCAACAAAATTTAAAATTAAGCTTTCATCATCACTTTGCAGTTGCCCGCGTGATGTAAAGCTATGGTTTAATCGTTCACCATTCAAATTTGTTTGGCTAGTAAAATCAATCCACACTTCTTCCATCGCTATGGCCTCGCTTCCTTCAAAGAATCACGCTTCATTATATCACATTTTTTTTCATTTGTGATATCCTTCTATCGTTTTATTTGATTGTCTTTTTAAAATAAAGTTGTTATAATCTAAACAAAAATAAAGATAAGGAGGTTCACATATGCCAATCGTAACTGTAAAATTACTTGCTGGTCGTAGCGAAGAACAAAAACGTCAACTCGTTGACCGCGTAACTACTGCTGTTAGTGAAACAGCAAACGCACCAAAAGAACGCATTCACGTCATTATTGAAGAAATGCAACCAGAAAACTATGGTGTTGCTGGTGTTCGTAAAAGCGACGAATAATTCCCAATAAAAAGACTGCTTCAAGTTAAAACGAAGCAGTCTTTTTTAGTTTTCTAAAATTTGTTCTAGCATCATTTCATATCTTGGCTTCCCAGCAACTGCACGTTGCAATTGCTTGAGCGGATAGAATAATAACGGTTCCCCAGCAAATGATTCTTGGCTAATTGCACGGACAATTGGTGAAAGTTCGGCAATATCTACAAGTTCTCCTGTTGGCAAGACAAATTCTAATGGGACAATATTTTTTGCTTGATTTGGTTGATAATACTGATACGGTTGTTGAATTAACGCTTCATCTCGCATACATAGTGGCAATAACTCAGGAGCCACTGCTTGACATAGTGCTTTCAATTGACTGAAACGTGTCCCATCTGCATCAACTCGATATTGTAGTAATTGACGATTTAAAAACCGTTGAGCAATCTCTACCAATAATTGATCAGCTTCTTGAGTAAGCATTGTCACATAATAATAAATTGTATTTTCATCGATTAATAAATACGTTGCTAAATCGATATCTTGCCCTTGATCCATTAAAGTGAAGATTAATTCCGGCTCAATTTTAAAGCAATAACCATTTGTCCGTAAAATCCGTAATCGTTCAATCAACGCTGAAAGCACTAATTCATAACTGCGGCCAATTGGATGAAAATAAATTTGCCAATACATGTGATACCGACTCATGATGTAATTTTCAATTGCATGCATCCCGCTCGCTTTAAAAACAAGCCGATCATCGACAACGCGCATAACCCGTAAAATCCGAATCGGATCAAAATTCCCATATGGAACACCGCTAAAGTAGGCATCTCGACGTAAATAATCCATTCGATCTGCATCGAGTTGGCTTGAAATTAATTGAATTAGGAGTTGCCGTGGATATGTTTTGGCAATAATGGCAGCAACATCTTGTGCAAATTCAGCATCCACTGTTTGAAGCAAATGATAAATTTCACCTTTTTGATCAAGAATCAAATCAATACTTAGTTGCTCATGATTCATTCCAAATAACGTTTCCATTGCATGTGAAAAGGGACCATGACCTATATCATGTAATAACGCAGCACATTGGATTAAGAGTTTTTCTCGTGCATTTAATTGTCGCTGCAAATCAGGAACAGTTTCAATCATTAAACGTGACATTTCATAAACACCGAGTGCATGCCCAAAACGGGTATGTTCTGCACCTGGAAAAGCTTGAAACGTTCCACCTAACTGATGAATCCGTCGTAATCGTTGCATTGGTTTCGTATCAATCAACTGCCAGATCAATTTTTCTTTCACATAAATATAGGTATAAATCGGATCACGAAATACTTTTATTTCTGCTAAAGCTTCCATTGTCGCCCTCCATTATTCACACAACTTATTTTAATTCTTGCGCTACTTTTGCAACTAATGCGTCTTCATCGACTGCTAAAATTGCTTTATCGTTCACAATTGCGAATGGTTTTTTACGTCCAGGTCCACAAAACGATTGGCAACCAACATGGTATTTCGCATCTGGAGCAATTTCTTTCAATTTTGGGAGTAATGTTTGTACATTTGTCCCTTTGCACTTATCACAAATACGGATTTCATCTTGTTCACCAAGAATTGCCGCTAAGACATCATCAATATTTTTTGCCATTTCCTGTTCCTCACTTTCAAATTGTTTCTTAGCTTATTATTTCATATTTCTGCCTAAAATTCAGCAAAAAATTTGAAAAGTCATATAATTTTTCACACAAAGCTAAAAGCACGAAAGTAATCCCCATTCTTTCGTGCTTTAAAATTTATTTTTCTGTTGTAATACAAGGTATTTCTAATACGTCGACTGCTTGCTCCCGGACATCAAGCACTTGCATTGCTGTAATCATCGCTAATTTATAAATATCTTCTTCTGTACACCCGCGACTTAAATCATTAATTGGTTGTTTCAAACCAATTAATACTGGGCCGATTGCATCATATCCACCTAAACGTTGAGCAATTTTATAGCCAATATTTCCAGCATCAAGCGTTGGGAAAATCACAATATTCGCATGACCCGCAACATTTGAATCCGGTGCTTTTCGCATTCCAACTTGGCGTGAAATTGCTGCATCAAATTGCAACTCGCCATCAATGGCTAAGTCTGGGCGCTTCGCTTGTGCTAGTTCAACTGCACGAACAACCTTATCAACCTCTGGCGACTTTGCCGAACCTTTTGTCGAAAAGCTTAACATCGCTACTTTTGGATGTGAAATGCCAAAAAATGGAGCACTATCAGAACATTCAATCGCAATATCTGCTAAATCTTCCGCACTCGGATTCACATTAATCGCACAATCACCGAAAATCAACTTCTCATCTCCGCGTGTCATTAAAAACATACTCGCGACCTTGCTAATGCCTGGTTTTGTTTTAATAATTTGTAGCGCTGGTCGAACCGTATCTGCCGTTGAATATAAAGCTCCCCCAACAAGTCCACGACCAATCCCCATCTTGACTAACATTGTTCCGAAATAATTTGGTTTCCGCAACATTGCCACTGCTTCTTCGCGTGTATGTTTCCCCTTGCGAATTTCCATAAATAAATCGACCATATCTTCAAATCGTGCACAATCATATGGATCTGCAATCCGCATCCCTTCCAATGATGCCCCTGTTTGTTCTGCTAAGTCATGAATTGTTTGGGTATTCCCAACTAAAACCGGCTTTACTAAACCTTCTTGACGCAGTTTACGTGCGGCAGCCAAAATCCGGACATCTGTTCCTTCTGTGAACACGATTTCGATTTCTTTTCCTTGAATTGCTTGCGAAATATTCTTAAAGATACTCATGATTCAATCTCCTCTATTTTTCTAAAATCTCCTTAATTGTATCATAGTTTCTTCGTTTTGAAAGGGCTTTTTTGTTGTGAAATTAATCACATTTTATTACCAAGAAATCGGTGCTTGATTCCACTTCAACAAGTGATCATTAATTTGACTAAATGGGCGACTACCAAAAAAGCCACGGTACGCTGAAAGCGGGCTAGGATGAGGGCTCTCAATGATTACATGTTGGCTATTCGTAATTTGTTTACGATAATTTTGAGCAAACTTCCCCCAAAGCACGAAAATTATTGGTTCATTTCGCTCATTGAGACGTTCAATCACTAATTGCGTCAAAGCTTCCCAGCCTTTTCCTTGGTGTGAATTTGGCTGCTTTTCACGTACAGTTAATACAGTATTCAATAATAAAACACCTTGCTGTGCCCAGTCTGTTAAATCTGGATTTTTGCGTTCGATCCCCATATCACTCTGAAGTTCAGTCAAAATATTCCGTAAACTTGGTGGCATCGGTTGCGTAGCCTGAACTGAAAAACTTAAACCATTCGCTTGGTTAATACCATGATACGGATCTTGTCCTAAAATCACAACCCGAACGGCTTGATATGGCGTAAGCGTAAACGCCCGAAAAACCGCAGATTGCTCTGGATAAATCGTTTGTTCTTGATACTCTATCGCCAAAAATTGTTCTAGCATTTGCCATTGCTCACTCGTAAAAAAATCAGTCAATTGGTATTGCCAATCCATTGGTACTTCTTTAATCATAAAAAAATTCTCCTTTCGATTCCATCACTAAACATGGTACACTACTAGTAACACACTTAGGAGGTTTTGACAATGAATTATAACTATTTAGCTCTCGATTTTGATGGGACACTCTTAACAAATGAACACGTAATTGATCCTGAGACCTTAACTGCATTATTGGCTGCTCAATCTCAAGGGGTTCAGTTGATTCTTGCTTCAGGCCGACCAACATATGCAATGCTTGATTTTGCTAAACAATTACAAACAGAAAAATTCGGTGGTTATTTACTCTCATTTAATGGTTCGTATATGTTTGATTTAACTACTAACACACGGATTAGTGCTAATGAATTACAGGCAAGTGATGTCGCTAGTTTATACGAGTACAGTAAAAATTTTGAATTCTCAACACTCATTTATGATGAAACGACAATTTTAACCGATAAAATCAATCACTATGCTTCAATTGAAGCCGAAATTACCGGTATGCCAATGAAAGAGATTAGTGATTTTAATCGCCCTTCTGCTAAAATCATCTTCGTTCACACTGCTGAATATATTGACACAGTTGAAAATCAAGTGAAAACCGAATTAGCTGAACACTATACGGTCTCACGTTCTCTTCCATTTTTCTTAGAAGTTACGCCAAAAGGAATTGATAAAGGTGCCAGTTTAACCAAATTATTTTCAATCATTGGTGCTAATCCTGAATCACTGATTGCTTGCGGTGATGGGGGGAATGATTTAACAATGATTCAATTTGCCGGTCTTGGTGTAGCAATGGAAAATGCTCGCCCCGAAGTAAAAACTGCCGCTGACTACATTACAGCCTCTAATAATGAGCGAGGAATTGTCCAAGTTGTTGAAAAATTTATCCTAAACCGTTAATTAAAAGCCTAGATAGGCTTTTTTTCATTGTTTATAAAGTCGAATCATGGTAAAATTTTAATGTTTACTTTTTAAATTTTATGGAGGTCTATTTATCATGAGTCAATCAAACAAGAAAAAACACTCAATCGGCATTTTAGACTGGATCGAACGTATCGGAAACAAACTTCCAGATCCAGTTGTGCTCTTTATGATTTTTGCACTTGCAATTATCGTCATTTCTCATTTTGCAGCTGGAGCAGGTCTTAGCGCAACATATGAATCAATCGATCCTAAAACACAGGAACTTGGAATGGTAACAGTTCAAGCGGTATCATTAATGACACCAGAAGGATTACAGTACATGGTTGAATCAGCCGTGAAAAACTTCACATCATTCGCACCACTTGGGACTGTACTTGTTGCTTTACTTGGAGTTGGTATCGCCGAAAGTTCAGGATTAATTTCTGTTTTACTTCGCCGTGCTGTGCTTGTTGCACCAAAATCATTACTTTCAGCAATGGTTGTCTTCTTAGGAATTATGGCTAACATCGCAAGTGATGCTGGTTATGTTGTCTTAATCCCACTTGGAGCAATTATCTTCTTAAGCTTTGGTCGTCATCCATTAGCCGGAATTGCCGCTGCTTTTGCAGGAGTATCTGGTGGATTTAGTGCCAACTTACTTTTAAGTCCAACTGATCCATTACTTGCTGGAATTTCTCAACAAGCAGCTAACATGATCGATCCGACGTATCAAGTAAGTGTTGCTGGTAACTGGTTCTTCTTAATCGTTTCAACCTTTATCATTACTATTGTTGGGGCAATTATTACGGATAAAATTGTTGAGCCTCGTCTTGGACAATATAAAGGCGTTAATGAAGGCGGAGAAAAAATTGAAATCACTCCTATCGAACGAAAAGGGTTACGTTGGGCTGGAATCTCATTCTTCCTCTTCTTGGCACTTGTTGTCTTCCTTGGATGGCCTGGTAATGCTTTAAATCCATTTACTGAAGCCAATCCTACTGCTGATTTCTTAAAATCACCGTTAATGAACGGAATCGTGCTTTTAATTGCCTTCTTCTTTGCTGTTCCTGGGGTATTCTATGGATTTGCAACTAAAGCATTTAAAACAGATAAAGATGTTGTTCGTTCAATGGCAAAATCAATGAGTACGATGGGTGGATATCTTGTGCTTGTCTTCTTCGCAGCTCAATTTATCGCTTACTTCAATTATACAAACTTAGGAACATTACTAGCCGTTAATGGGGCAACAATCCTAGAAAACATTGGTATGACTGGTCCTTCGTTAATGATTGGGTTCATCATTGTTGCAGCAATTATCAATATCTTTATTGGTTCTGCGAGTGCAAAATGGGCAATTATGGCTCCAATTTTTGTACCAATGTTCATGGCTTTAGCAATTACACCTGAAGCAACACAAATGGCATTCCGTATTGGTGATTCAGTTACAAATATCATTTCACCACTGATGTCATACTTCGCAATCGTTATTGCCTTCTCACAAAAATATGATATTGATGGTCAACCATCAACAGGAATTGGAACGCTTATCTCAATGATGCTTCCATATTCGGTTGCTTTCTTAGTATTCTGGTCAGTCATCTTCTTCGTATGGTTCACACTAAACTTACCACTTGGACCTGGTGTCTTCCCAGTCTTATAATTAAGCTAAAAAATAATCAGTTCGCTGATTATTTTTTAGCCCTCTCGTGATAAAAAAACCTCTATTCAATAAATAATTATCAAAAAAAAAGCGATTCAATGAATCGCTTTTTTAATTACTCTTGATTTAAAAACAACTGTGTTAATGTTCGAACCATCACACCTGTTGCTCCTGCCGGTCCAAGATCAGATGCAGTTTTTGTATCACCAGTTCCAGCAATATCTAAATGAATCCACGCTGTTTCTTGGGCAAATTCTTGCAAGAAAGCTGCGGCAATTGAAGCACCACCTTCACGACTTGGTGAATTAATTAAATCAGCAACTTTACTTGAACGAACTTGTTCAGTGTACGCTTCATCTAACGGAAGACGCCAAACTTTTTCTGCGGCTACTTCAGCTGCATTCATAAATTCTTGATAAAAGGCATCGTCATTGCTGAATAATCCTGTCATCGTACTACCAAGCGCCACAACACATGCTCCCGTTAAGGTCGCCATATCAATGATTCGTGTCGCTCCTAATTGGCGTGCATACTCGATTCCATCCGCCAAAATCAATCGCCCTTCAGCATCGGTGTTATTAACTTCAATTGTTTTACCTGCAAGTGAACCAATAACATCATCAACCTTTAAAGCTTGGCCATTAATTAAATTTTCTGTTGCCGGAATCACAGCTAACACATTAGCTTTCACTCCAATTCGAGCGATTGCTTCAATCGCCCCCAGAACATTTGCCGCTCCGGTCATATCATGTTTCATTCCTTGCATTGAACCACTAATCTTCAACGAATATCCACCTGCATCAAATGTTAACCCTTTTCCGACTAACGCTGTTGGATTTTCCCACTTTTCTAATCCTTGGTATTTCAAGACAATCATTCTTGCCGGTTCATCACTTCCACGATTGACTGCTAACAAAGCATCAGCTTGCATTTTTTTCAAATCGGCAGTTTTTAAAATTTGACATTCTAAATGATATTTCTTCGCTAAAGATTTTGCATGACTCGCTAAATCTCGTGGCGTCATTTTATTTCCCGGTTCGTTTGAAAGTGTCCGCGCATGATTCATTGCTGTTCCAATCGCTTCACCTTGAGCCAATTCTAATTGAACATTCTCCGTAGCAGCAACATTAATTGTTACCGGTGCGTATTTAGCTGTAAATTGCCCATGTTTTTTAAATTCATAACGTGAAATGATAAAAGTTTCTGCGAAAATCGTCGCAACTTCACGCAGTGATAATGTTGGTGTCACAAAATCATCGAGTTGAATCATGATATCTGTCGTTACTGTTTTAGCAAATGCCCCAAATAAATTGCGTAGTTTTGTCACTGTTAATTCTGAGCGATTTCCCAAACCAAGAACCGTAATCTGTGAAAATGAATATTGACCATATGTCGGCAAAATCGTTATTTCTTTATAAGTTGTTTTTACCGGTGCTTGTGGCAATAATTCTGCTAAAACCTCGTGTGTCTGCTCTTGCGCAACGGCAAAGACTAATTGCTTGTCTGTTGTTAAATCTAATTGTGATAATGTTGTAAACATAATCTACCTCCTTATTTTTTATTTTATCATACACTAAAAGCTCGTACGTTGCACGAGCTTTTACCTTTTCTTGTTATTTTTGTTCTATCTTACAACAAAAACATCACATGGTGCATGGGCAACAACAAATTTGCTAACCGATCCAAGTAAAATTGATTGAATCCCTTTTTTATTTGTTGCTCCAAGAACAATCAAAGTTTGATCATAACTTTCATACGTTTCAAGTAATAAATCAACCGCTTGAGCTAATTCAACTTCAATTGTGACTAATTCAACACCAGCCTCATGTGCTTTTTTAGCTAGTTTTTCAACATATTCTTTTCGCCGTTCAACTGCTGCTTGATTAATTTCATTTGACTGAACAATCATTTGACTGAAACCAACTTCATTCATAATTGGTCCCGCAATTTCGGCATCTGTTGTTAAATGTACCGCTGACATTAACACTAATTCTGCTCGACTCTCGCGTGCAAAAGCAACTCCTCGTTCAAAAGCTCGCATCGATGTTTCACTTGTATCAATTCCAACAATTACTCGTTTGTATAATGTTTCCATACAAACACCCCTCCCTCTTAATAAAAAAATATTTGTATAAGTATACCGATATTTTCCAATGAAAGAAAGGACTATTCTTATAAATATGATAAATTCATCAATCTTTATATTATCCCCTTAATTTTCATCATTTATTTCGGTGCAATTTCTTGCCATTTTCGTCTCGGAAGATGCCAATTTTTTTGAATTGCAATCAAACGACAAATAAGTAAAGTTAACCATAATAAAATCTGTAGCCAAAATTGTTCTTGAACAGTTGGTATTAACAAGATCATACCACCTAGAATTGCCCAAATAGCATACACTTCGCTTCGAAAAATAAGTGGTTGTCTCCGAGCCAAGAGATCACGGACAATACCACCACCAATTCCAGTAAATAGCGATGCCATGACAATCGCAACGGGTTGTGCTTCAATATGCACAGCAATCATTCCACCTTGAACGACAAAAGCAGCTAAACCAACGGCATCAAAAATATCTTCAACCTTAGGCCAATAATGTAAAATTTTAGGAAAAGCATACAAAATAGCAATTGCTATACTTGCAGTAATAAATAGTGGTGTCTGTAGCCAAATTAACTGCGCCGGATATCCGATTAGCAAATTACGCAATGCGCCCCCTCCAAATGCTGTCACAAACCCCAAAATAAAAACACCAAAAATATCATACTCCTCTTCCATTGCTACGACTGCACCACTTAATGAAAATGCAATTGTACCAATCACTGCAAATACACTCCAAACCATCTTAATTTATCTCCCTTGAAAAATTCTTGTATTTATCTATCATAACTAAAAAATACGATTTTGCCCAGTAAAAAAGTGAAGGATTCCTCCTTCACTTCGAATATTATTTTTGAACATCCCATGACTACCGTCACGGTGTTCCTGGCATCATCAATAAATAACAACTGGCGTTCCCACTGTAACTAATTCAAATAATTGTTTTGCTACTGCAGGAGGTAAATTAATACAGCCATGTGAACCATTTCCTAGGTAAATATTACCACCGAAGGTACTATGCCATGAGGCGTCATGTATACCCGTTCCATCGGTATGAATCGGCATCCAATACTCAACTGGAACTGAATAATCCCATCCATAACTATAGCCTTCTAAAACTGCATTTCGTTCTTTTGCAAGAATACTGTAGACCCCCGTTATTGTTCCCCAACCTTGAGTATCATCTCCAGTAATAACTGCTTGCTCTAATACAAGTTTTCCATCTTGATAATACCATAAATGTTGATCTGTTAACGAGATTTGAATATAAGTATTACCAACTCCTTGTAATTGTGCTGGTGAACTGATTGCTGTCATGGTTGCTGCGGTAGTTTGTGTTGTACCTGTCCAAATCGCTTTAATCAAAGATTGTGCAGTCTGATCAACATTCAGTGTTGATCCTGTCATACCACCACTTTGTTGCATTGTTGACGTATCCAACGTGCTTGCCGTTGCCATGATTGTGTAATCACTCACAAGACTTTCAAGATAACTCCAAATCGCTACTTCATCAAGTACAATTTCATTGGCTTCGGTTATATTTGTCCACTCAAGTAATTGAGCTGGCTCCAGTACAAGTGTTTGATCTCCAATTGTCAAAACTTGTTTGCTTTGAACAATTTTATTTGCTTCATCAATCACTGGTTGTAATTCTGATCCACTAACGGTCGGCTGCTCTTGGGCTGCTTGAACGGAAATACTTACTTCACCTTTAATCAAAGCATTTTGCACAATTTCGTGTACTTTTTCAGGGTTTAATAAAGTTCCTGAAACTTCATCATTTAAACTAAATCCAGTTTCAGTTTTACTAATACCAGCATTACTCGTTGGGATTTTCCCTTCAGGATTTGTGATTCCAAGATTGAATAATGCTTGCTCTAATTGACTAGCTTCAATTTGATACGCTTGTGTTTGCGTGGCTTCAACTTCTAAAATTTGTAATGGCCACATCCACGGATTTTGCTGCTGCAATGTTTGCTCAACGAGTTTTTGACTATCAATTGTCACACCTAATTGATTGTACGTTGCCTCAACAACAGTATCGATTGCTTTTATTGTAACCTTTTCATTGGCAACAACAGCATCAATCGCCGCAACTGCAGTATTAACTTCCTGTAATCCAACTTCAACATTTTGAATTGTTTGGTTTGGCAAGAAGTGTGTCTGAAAATACCACACACCAGCTCCATATATTAATGCCAATCCACAAATAATACTAACTAAACTTATTGCTACTTTTTTCAATTGACTAACTCCTCACTTTATCTTTCCTTTTCATTTTAGCAAAAAAACTGATATTTTCCTAAAAAAATCACCTTAATTTTAGATTATTCTATTAAATAAAACAAAAAAATGCTCGTTAGAGCATTTTTTATTTCGTTTCCAATGGACGTTCAGAAATTTTCCGACCAATTACAACAAAGATAGCTAATCCTATTAAAGCTGATCCCCAAGCAAGTAATGTACTTCCTGTCAGTGATAAAACTAAGAATGCTACTGCTGTAACTGCAAGTCCTGCTAAGGCATACGGCATTTGCGTTTCGAAATGGGCATCTGGATAACATTGTGTCCCAGCGGCCGAAAGAATCGTATTACCATTTAATGGTGAAGCATGATCACCAAAGACAGCACCACTCACGACTGCAGCTAATGAAACTAACACAAGACTTGGATCAATCGCATTAACAATTACTGCAACAATAGGGATAAACAATGAAATTGTTCCCCAACTTGTTCCAGCCACAAATGAGAAGAATGAAGTAATACCTAAGAATAATACTGGCAATACAAATAGTGGCACTTGTAAGTTTTGAATCAATACTCCAAGTTGTTCACCTAAACCAATTGCTTTAATCATATCTGAAGCAATAAAAGCTAACACTAAAATCATTACGGTTCCAAAAGCACTAATTGCTTCACTCGTAAGTGATTTCACATATACTCTTCGTGATAATTTAGCAAATACCGCTTGAATTGTAACTGTTACCAATGTCACAAGTGACCCAACAAATAGTGAAAGTGATGAATTCATATTTGAAATAATATCAATCAACGTCAATTCGGTTAGACCATTCGCTAATGCTCCTGTATATCCCGTATACACAAACATTCCAAACGTGACAATTACCGTCAATCCAAGTGGTAATAAAATATTCCAAATATTACTCTGCTCATTGACAAAATCATCTTCATCGATGTGCGATTTTGATGGATCATTCCCAGCTAATGATTGATGTTCAACTTTTTTCATTGGTCCAATCTGAATGTCAAACCAAATTGTTAAGAAACATAATAACACGGCAATAATTGAATAGAAGTTAATTGTTAAAATTGTGAAATACGCTTGGCTTGCATTCGTAAATAATGCAGTTGCCGTTAAACTCCCAATAATTAATCCCGTCCAACTCGAAATCGGCATTGCTGAAGAAACAGAAGCTGCTGTCGTATCAATAATATACGCTAACTCAGCTCGCGACACTTTATTATCATCTGCTAATTCACGCGTTACCGGTCCAACAATTTGCGTACTAAAACTATCATCTAAGAAAATTATTGTTCCTGCAGCTAATCCAAATAATTTTGCTTGTTTTGGCGTGTTAACTCGTGTAAACATCCAATCAGCTAACGCTTTCGTCCCACCATTGGCGTGCGCAATACTAATTGATGACGATAAAATAATGATAAAAGCAAATAACATCATCGTATCTACATCTGTAAAAATCCCTGACGCATACTCAAATAATAAGCTTGGTATTGCCAAAAAGTTTCCTTGTGCTAAAACAAGTAACGCTGCCACAATTCCACCACTTAATGAAAGTAATACCCGCTTTGTTGTAAATACTAATACAACAATAACTAATGGGGGAAATAAAGTTAATAATAATTCCATAAACTATATCCTCGTTATTTTGATATTTTTGATACAAAAAAGTCAATTGAAACCAAACTTCAATTGACTGTTAAAAGATCCTTGTATATATCAAGTCAGCACACCATTTGTTCCCACAAATGACAGTGCGATTCCTCTTTAGAATCGCCCCAACATACTCTGCTTCGCATCATTGTACATTTCGGCAAAAATCCCTTTCAACTCTGTTCAACGCTGCGAAACTCCCAAAGTATACTTTTGATTTTTGCGACCTCTTAACTTTTTTGAAAGTGCGGATTATTCGCTTTTTTGAATACTTTATTAATTCTAGCGGTTAAGCGATAATTTGACAACTATTTCAGAAATTTATAGCCGAATTATTATTAATTTGCCACTTTAATCAGTAATTTTGCTTCAACATACGTCTCATCACTAGAAAGATTGAATTGATATCCACATCGTTTAGCAATTTGACTAACGATATACAGTCCTAATCCACTTCCACCTGTTTGTCGATTACGCGACTGTTCAAGGCGATTAAATGGTTGGAGTACATATTTAATCTGTTCTCTCGTCATCGTAACACCAGTATTACGAATGATTAAACTAATAAATTCCCCCTCTTGTTTCACATGTACCGTAATCTCTGCTTGACTTGGTGAGTAATAAATGGCATTGCGAATCAGATTAATAATCGCTTTCCTTAACAGTTGAATATCACTAGCTGTCTCTAGCTCTGTTTCGATTAGCAGATTTATTTGTTGTGATTTCTCTTGTGCTAAATAACTATTTTCTGAAACACATGATTTTGTAACTTTAGCAACTGATAACCGTTCATGCTTTGGCTTAAAAGCTTCCGATTCTAACTTTGAAACAGCAACTATTTCATACACTAGTTGTTCCATTTGCTTGGCAACATCATATGTTTGCTGTAAATACTTATCTCGATCACTAAATGCACCAATATTATAAATCATTCCCTCTAGCCGACCTAAAATTGCCGTTAATGGTGTTTTTAATTCATGCGATACTGTCGCAATAAATTCACGTCTTTGTTTTTCAATAATTCGCTCTTTTTCAATATCATCGAGTAACTGTTGATTTGCCGATTGTAATTTAGTCATTGTGTAATCTAAATTATGCGCTAATTCAGCTAAACTTCGAGCTATTTCACCAATTTCATCGTTGGCTTCAATTGGTAAGTCAGCCGTAAAATCAAGTTCGGCCATTTTTGAAGCTGCTACATTAAGACGTAGTAGTGGCTTGGCAATCATCCGCGTGAAGATGAAAGCTGCGACTAAAGCGACAAAAATAATAATCAGCAGTAAATATGGTAAAAAGCTATTAATTGCCTGTGATGCCTCATCAATTGGCTGCAATGGAATTCGGACGATTAAGTTGATTGGCGATGCTACATTAATCGGTTGAAATGCATGCTTTGCAACCAAATAATCATTTGTTGATGTCAAAATTTGTGGCGTTAGATAAAACTTAGGGATCATCTCCGTACCAACCTGATATTGAGTCAACATATTGGGAACAAAAATTACTTGATTTGATTCATCAGCAATAATCATTTGCATCCCTGTTTCAACGGCAAAGTTATCGATAACATTGATTGCTTGCTCAAGTCCTAAACCCTCAACTCGTTCTAAAACAACCGAAATTTGAGTCGTCATCTGTTTTTCTTTGTATTGATAATAGAACCCCGGTAAAAACAAATTAAATAAACTATGAATCGTAAGCGTTGTCAATGTAATCAATAAGGTCGTAATTAAAAAAATTCGAATTGCCAGACGACTATGTATAAATTGCTTGATCAATTGTATATCCAACTCCTTTTATTGTTTTTATGCAGTCAATTGGTAGTTTTTTTCGTAAATTTTTGATATGAGCATCAACAATTCGACTATCAGCATAATAGTCATAACCCCAGACATGATCGATAATTTGATCTCGTGTTAATACTTTTCCCAAATTTTCTAACAGATACACAAACAAATCAAATTCTTTAACTGTACATTCAATTTGATTATTTTCATATGTTAACGTATACGCATCACGATTAACGATAATTCCACCACACTGTAGTACGTTTGTTTGGTGAAGTGGTTGCGAACGCCGAAGTAAAGCTTCAATCCGTTTAATTAAGACATTAAAAGAAAACGGCTTACTAATAAAATCATCCGCTAAATTTTCAAAGCCGCGAATTTGATCTTGCTCTTCTTGCAATGCTGTTAGCATTATAATCGGGACATCTTTTTTATTACGAATCATTTTACAAACCGAAAAGCCATCTAGTTGTGGTAACATCACATCCAATAAAACTAAATCGAACTCTTCTTGTATTGCTGTTTCTAATCCACTAATCCCATCGGTTTTACTGACAACTTCATATTGTTGTGCTTTTAAAAACTCTTCAATTAATTCTAAAATATACATATCATCTTCAACTACTAAAATTCGTGTCATTGCGTTTCACCTCGTCTTTTTATTATACGATTGATATATGAAACGTATGTGAATTTTAGTTTTATTCAGTAAAAAAAAGATACTGCCCGTATCTTTTTTAATCATGTAATAATTCAATAATTGGGACTTGTTGCATTTGTCCGGTTTCATACGTAGTAATTGTCTCAAAACCTAGCTGTTGTAATAATCTCAAAGTTTTATCAAAGTCAGCATTCACATCTTGAATTTGATGTGCATCAGAACCAAGGCAAATTAATGTCCCGCCCAATTTTTGATAAAGTGCTAAAATTTCTGGTTGCGGGTGTGCATAGCCTAAGCCATAACGCCACCCTGATGTATTTAAATCTAATGCTATTTTTTTGGCAATAATCACGTCAAAAAATCGTGTTAATTGATGAGCGTATTTTTCAACACTGAAATCAGTCCGATCGACATAGCGTAAAACATAATCTAAGTGACCAAAAATTTGGAAATTATCTAACTGTTCTACCGCTTCGATCGCAGCCGCAAAATATTGTTCGATTGGATCATCACCAAAAGGCCAATAGCGATATTTTTTGTACGTTCCTGCAATATCATTTCCCCCAAAAAGTGTATGAATAGAAATTATTTTCAAATCAAATCCACCTGTGTCTAATAGACTTTGAATTCTTTGCTTCTTCATTGGTTCATATCCAATTTCAACACCTTTGAGAAGCCGAATTTGCGGATACTGTTGTTGAAACTGGTCAACTGTAGCCTGATACTGCTCTATATTCACACAAAAAAAGCCTGTCGCTTCATTAATTGGCTCATAGTGTTCAGTCGTTACAAGTGCCGTTTTCCCTTGGCTAATAGCTTTTTGAATCAGTTGTTCATAACTTTGTGTTGAATCTTCCGAAAATTCACTGTGCATATGATGATCAAATAATGATTGAATCACTTGCTTCACCCCTTTCCCTCTCTTTAGTATACTGACTTAGTTCCTTAATTTCAAATTTCACTTTACTAATTAAAAAAATCGCCATTCGATGATGGCGATTTTTTTATTCTGCTAAACCTGTTACTAATGCTTCTAAATTGGCATTCATCACCGTAAAGTAATCTTCACCCGCTGCAATTTCTTCAGCCGATAATGTTTCTAAATTTTGTAATTCTAATTCTGCCAATGAGAATTGATTTACAAAATTTGTTGTGTAATTAGACTGAATGTTTGGCGCAACAAATAATGTTTTTACACCTTCAGTCGCAATTTGCTCACTAATTGCAATAATTTCTTGTTGAGTTAATTCTGCACTATTTGTTAAATCACTTAGCGCAATAATTTCTAACCCATAACGTTCTTCCCAATAACCATAAGCATTATGTGTTACTAACGTATGTTTGTTCGTAATTTCAGCTAACGCCGTTGTATAATTCTCATCTAAAGTTTCAAGTTTTTCAACAATGCTTGTATAATTCGCTGTTAATTGTGCTTCTACTTCCGGCAATTCTTGAACTAATGTTTCATATACGATATTTGCCATTTCCGCCATACGTTGCGGATCTAGCCAAATATGTGGATCTTCCGATAAGTCGTGAGCGTGGTCTTCTTCATGCTCTGCTTCAGTCTCCTCATCGTGTGTATGTGCTTCACCTTCGATTGCACTTACATTTGCTGCAACATTAATAAATTCAACATTTGCATCTGATAATACTGATGTTAATTCGTCAACTAATAGTTCTTGATCACCGATTCCGATATAAAAGAAAGCATCACTCTCACCTAAAGAAATAATTTCTTGTTGAGTTGGTTCATAATCATGAGCATCCGCTCCAGCAGGTAAAATTGAAGCTACTTCAACAGCATCGCCACCAATTGCTTCTACTAAATAAGTCACTGGATAAACTGTCGTTTTTACTTGCAGTACATCACTTGTTGTTTGTGTTGCACTTTGGCATCCCGCTAAAGTAAAGACTGTTATTATTCCAATAAAGGCTTGAATCATTTTATTTTTTATCATTTTTGCATTCCTCCGTTTTTCCTTTATTAGTGTATGTGTTTCCTGCTTGAAAGTAAAGGAAAGTTCCTCGCTTTTTTAAATCTTAATCTTTTTTCGCGAAAAAATGCTTGACATTCAAATTTACGTTTGAATGTCTTGTCTGGAACTGCTAAAAAACCCGCTATTGCCTAGCAATATCGGGTTTCAATTTTAAAGTCAACTTTTTTTAAACTGCATTTGGTACAAATAACTTACTAAAATTACAAAAATCATTCCCTCAGTTATTGGTATTGTCAACCAAACTCCTTTAACTGAATACAGTGGTACTAACCAACATAAGTTAATCGCAATGAATAGAAATCCTCGAGCAAATGATGCTAAAAAAGCAACCCTTGTTTGTTGCATTGCCTGTAAATAAGCAATAAATACCATATTTATTCCGGCGAAAATAAATGCAATTGCGTATAACTGAATTGCTTCTCTCGCGATAGGAATTAATGTGGGAGTATCATTATTGAAAAAAGCAATTAATAATTCTGGATTCAACCAGGAAATAAGTAAACTTACAACACCAATAGTCCCTGTAATTAGCACCGCATAGCGAAGGACTTGTTGACATCGTTTAATTTGATTTGCACCAAAATTAGTACTCACCAATGGTTGTACATCTTGTGCCACGCCATTAAAAACCGCGATGACCATAATTGCTAAGTTCGCAATAATACTATAAGCTGAAACAGCTAAAGAACCACTCAGTTGTTGCAATAAACCATTGAAAACAATAATAATTACTGCTGCACTTATTTCCATAACAAAGGTTGCACTTCCGCTAAAAAGTAATGTTTTCACATCTGCAAGCTTAAGTGAAATTCTTCGAAATCGAACAGTTGCGTTTTTTGAAAATAAATACCCGCCTAAAATCAAAACACTAAAAACTGGAGAACATAAGGTCGCTAAAGCTGCTCCCTGCATTCCTTGTTGTAAGCCAATGACAAACCACCAATCAAGTAGGATATTCAGCAAACTTCCGATGACCATCGCTACCATTGCTAGTTGAGGTTTTCCATCATTACGCACCATCACAAGGCAAACGTAATTCAAACTAAATAGCCAAGAAAACGGCACAATCACTTGTAAATATGCAGTTACCAGCTCAAATAGTTGTGGTGGTGTGCCTAAGAGAGTTATAAATTCCGATAACCAAAACGTCAATCCAATTGACAATAAACAACCGATGATAAGATTAACAATAAAACTCAGGGTGTACCAATAATTTTGTTGCACTTCATCATTACGACCTTTTGCATGTGCCAATAATGTTGCCCCACCAATACCACACATCAATCCTAACGCTAAGTATAAATTAAAAACCGGAATTGCAAAATTGAGTGCAGCTAATCCATCTGCACCAACTCCAAGTCCGATAAAAGCCGTATCAAAAAAGATATAGGCACTTGAAGACACCACTGCAATAATGCTTGGGATTAAATATCTTAGAAACGTTTTTCCAATTGGAGCTGTAACCAAATTAATTTTCGCCATCTTCATACCACCTTTCTAATGGTTTATTTTACCTTATCTACTTGCTTTATACAACAAAAGAGGTGATTTTGATCAACCACCTCTTTTATCTTAGTTATTTTTGACAATAAACTTCATCATCCATTTTGTCGCAAAGAAAATATAACTCAGTGCAATGAAATAAATGATAACGACAATTCCTGTCTCCATTATTGGTAAGACTTGGAAATCGAAGAAACTACGCCCATAACCTGTAATGAAATTTGATAAAAATGCCAACCACATCGTGATTACTAACCACCATTTCCAACGAACCATTGGTTTCATGATACGATATAACGCTGTCAATTGAATGACCCCTGCCGTTAAAACAACCATCGTATTTTTGGCCATAAATCCATTTTCAATCATGCCATCTAATCCATAAATCAAGAAAATACTAAATGCAATTGCTGTCCCTGCTGGAATGACAACCGCAATAATTCTGCGCAAGAACCCAGCTTTAATCGGCTCATTATTTGGCGTCAATGCTAAGAAGAACGACGGTACCCCTACAGCTAATGTACTAATGAGTGATAATTGAATTGGAATAAATGGATATTGGAATCCAATCAAAATTGTCAAAATTGAAAGGATAAATGAATATAACGTTTTTACTAAGAACAGACTTGCAACCCGTTGAATATTATTAATTACTCGGCGTCCTTCAGCAACAGCTGATGGTAAACTTGCAAAGTTTGAATCAAGTAGTACAAGTTGCGCAACTGCTTTCGTTGCATCACTCCCTGATGCCATCGCAATTCCACAATCTGCTTCTTTTAATGCTAGGACATCATTCACACCGTCTCCCGTCATTGCAACGGTATATGAGCGTAATTGAAGGGCTTGTACTAGTAGTTTCTTTTGATGTGGCGTTACTCGTCCAAATACAGTTGTTTTTTCGACAATATCCGCAATTGCTTCTAAATCATCTGGTAATGTTCGTGCATCAAGATAGTTTTCGCTACCAACTAAACCTGCTCGCTTTGCAACTGCTGCAACTGTCACCGGATTATCACCTGAAATTACTTTAATTTGTACACCTTGTTCAGCAAAGTATGCTAATGTTGCTGGTGCATCTGGGCGAATACGATCTTCAAGTGTCACAATTGCTGCTGCTTGTAATTGTGATGGTAACTGCTCTTCACCTAAAATTTGCTCACTATAAGCAACAATCAGAACCCGTTGACCACGTTTGGCATATGCTTCAATTTGACTTTGGTATTGTTGATAATTATTTTCAAGTACCATTTCTGGTGCCCCAATTATCCAAGTACCATGCTCTTTAAAACTAACCCCACTCCATTTTCGTGCCGAAGAAAAAGCAATTTTTTTGGAAACTGCCCACTCACGTTCTTGATTATAGTAATCAATCAGAGCTTGTTGTGTCGGATTCGCATCCGGTAATGCTGTAATAAAGGCAACTAATGCCTCATCAAGTTGCTGATTAGTAAACATATTTAACGGTTGAATTTCAGCAACATCTAAAACTCCTTCAGTAATTGTTCCCGTCTTATCTAAACATAACATATCAACACGCGCTAATGTTTCGATTGCCGGTAATTCTTGAACCAGTGTTTGTTGTTTCGCTAATTTTACAACTCCTGCCGCAAACGCTACACTCGTGAGAAGTACTAATCCTTCAGGAATCATTCCAATAATTCCTGCAACAGCACCAACAATTGCATCTTGCCAAGTTGCTCCCGGAACCGATAGTTGTGACCAAGCTAAAAATAAACCAATTGGGACAATAATTACCGAAACAGCTTTTATGATTCGATTAATTCCTTCACGTAATTCAGAATTAACTAGCTTAAATTTACGTGCTTCATCTGCTAGTTTAGCGGTATATGTATTTGCTCCAACGCGATTCGCTTTCGCATATGCTTTCCCTGAAACAACAAAGCTTCCAGTTAATAACTCTTCACCTTCGCGTTTTACAATTGGATCAGCCTCACCCGTTAAAAGTGATTCATCAACTTCAACTTCTTGTCCTGGTAATACAATCGCATCTGCACTAATTTGCATTCCTGATCGTAATACTAAAATATCATCGACAACAATTCCTTGTAATGTAATCTCTTTCTCTTTACCATCGCGTAAGACAAATACTTTTGGTTGATTTAGTAACGAGAGTTTCTCTAATGTTTTTTTAGCATTGATTTCTTGGAAAATTCCAATGATAACATTCGCTATAACAATCCAAATAAATAGTAAATTTCGGTATGATTCTGCAGCGACCAATAACACAACAATTACTAAGTTGATAAAGTTAAAGAATGTAAAAACATTATTACGAATAATTTGACCAACTGTTCGTGTTGGTGCTTTTGGCACTTGATTATCAAGCCCTTGAGAAACACGTTGTTGGACTTCTTGTTCTGTCAGTCCTATTATCTTTTCTACGTTCATATTTTCATCCTACCTTATAGTCATACGCATTTCTGCATTATTTTTTCTTATCATATCCTTAAAAAAAGCTATGTATTAGTCAAATTATAGCATTGTCAGTGTTTTCAAACAATAAAAAAGAGTGATTTGTCGCTCACTCTTTCCAATGGGCTGGAATTCCCATCGCTATCTTATTTTCTGGAACATCTTTCGTTACTACTGCATTTGCACCAATTTTTGCATTTGCACCAATTGTGACTGGTCCGAGAATTTTCGCACCAGCACCAATTACAACTCGATTTCCAACTTTAGGATGCCGTCTTTTCCCATCATATTTTCCATTTCCACCTAATGTCACTCCATGATAAATCGTCACATCATCACCGATTATTGCTGTCGCGCCAATTACGACACCCGAACCGTGGTCAATAAAAAAACGTTTCCCAATTATTGCTTCCGGATGAATTTCAATTCCTGTCCAACTTCGCGCAAAATAACTCACAGCTTGGGCAATGATACCAAGCTGTATCCGAGTAAAAAAATGGGCAATTCGATACCAAAATAACGCATGAACTCCGGGATAAAATAAAATAATTCCTAGTGTTGAACGTGCTGCTGGATCACGTTCTTTAATTGATGAAAAATAATTTTGCTGTCTCATTTAGTCAAACTGAGTTGTACTTAAGTAACGTTCGCCATTATCTGGAGCAACGACGACAACAACTTTTCCTTTACCTAAACGTTTGGCTACTTGGATTGCAGCTTCAATCGCTGCTCCAGCAGAACTGCCTAGTAATACACCATACGTACTTGCTAGTTGTTTTGTTCGATCAAAAGCTACTTGATTAGAAATTTGCATAACCTCTTGAATTAAGTCTGTTTCTAAAATTGCCGGAATAAATCCAGCGCCGATTCCTTGAATTTTATGAGGTCCCGGTACCCCTCCTGAAAGTACTGGTGAGTCGCTCGGTTCTACTGCAATAATTTCAATTTCAGGATATACTTTTTTTAAGGCCCGACTCACCCCTGTAAGTGTTCCCCCTGTTCCTACACCCGCAACAAATGCATCGATTGTTTGATTATGAAAATCAGCGATAATTTCTTGACCTGTCGTTTTTTCATGAACTATTGGATTAGCTTCATTTTCAAATTGACGTAACATATAATAATCAGTATTCGCACTCAAGAGTTCTTCTGCTTTTGCGATTGCGCCTTTCATTCCCTTTGCCCCTTCAGTTAAAACTAAAGTTGCTCCATAAGCTGCAACTATTTTTCGACGTTCAATACTCATTGTTTCTGGCATAACTAAAATGACTGGATACCCTTTCACTGCACTAACTAAAGCCATTCCAATGCCTGTATTCCCACTTGTCGCCTCAATAATTGTCATTCCTGGTTTTAAATTCCCAGCTTGTTCAGCCGCCTCAATCATCGCTAAGGCAATCCGATCTTTTACTGATCCTCCGGGATTAAAATATTCAAGCTTTACATAAACATCAGCACTATTTTCATCTAACTTCGTTAATTTGAGCATTGGGGTTTTTCCGATTAAATCTGTCATACTTGTATAAATCATAACTATTCACCTCTGATAATAAATTGAATATATTCTATATATTAGTGAATTTAGTAGCATGTTTCAAGTATTTTACTCTGTTTATTCACTTAATTTTAGAAGTCCCATTCAAAGCGTGCATACCCATTTTTATTCATTTTTTGTCGCCATCCTTGGTTTTGATAATAGGCAACTAATTGTGTATTGTTCGCTCGACAATCTAGTCTCAGGCCCAGTTTTTGTTGTTTTGCTTGTTGTTTAGCAAAGTCTAATAATTTCGACCCAATACCCTTGCCTTTTGCTTGTAAACTCACAACATACCGATGAATATACAGATACCCTTCTGCTTGTTCCCACAATTGTTCGTCAAAGTCTTGAGCTAATGTTATAACAATCGCCCCAACACACTCAGCTCCTAATTTAGCTACATATAAAACTTTTCGTTGATAGTCTATCTGTATTTGTTGTGTCTGCTCATATGTTGCAAATTGTTGCCATTGATCTTTTCCTTGCTGACTTAACCACTGCGCCCGCTCTACTAATAAGTGTCGAACACTTTCACTGTCGACTTCCGTTGCTAATGAGATGATAATTTCTTGTCCTGCCATTTATTATTCTCCTTTTTTACTCTATAATAGTAATAGTACACATTTCGGTTTTTTTTTCAATCAAAAATCGAAATAGGCTTTAAGCAGAAATGAGGATTTTATATGACTAAACAACTTCGTTTTCGTGTCGTAATCGATAGCGAAACTAAAACTGATTACCTAAGTGTTGAACAACTTCACAAAGAACTATTTCCCGGAAAAAATGTTCCGCAATTAGTCAAAGCAATTCGCAAAACACCAACTTTCAATCAAAAAGCTTCATTAGTTGCTCGTGTGAAAGGTATTCCGGTTGGTCATGTGATGTTTAGTAGTCTCCAATTCCAAACGTTAGATGGCACAATCGAAAAAAACGCCGCCTTAATCGCTCCCCTTGCCGTTAGTTCAGCGTATCAAAAGCAAAAAATCGGTACTAAATTAGTTCAAGCAAGCTTACAAAAAGCTAAAGAGCTCGGTTATGATAGCTTGTATGTTTTTGGGAATTTACAATGGTTTGAGCAATTTGGCTTTAAAGTAGCTGAAACAATCGTAAATCCATTTGCTAATTCACAACAATTACTCGTATGTCACTTTAATGACCAGCATCAATCGGGTCAAATTACTTTTGCTGTTGATTCATCATTAATTACCAATATATTTGAGGCATAATAAAAAAACAAGCAGCTATTACTTAGCTGCTTGTTTTTATGATAACGTCAACGAATAAAAAAGTTGTTCAGTTTCAAAATCTCTTTGTTCTGAATAAAGCATATAATAATCTGTCGTTATTTCATGATTTACATCAAATTCTACAATCACTTCGCGTGTTGTCTCTGCTGGAATTGTATTTCCACCACTATAATCAAGTGTTTTTACAAATGTGGCTTCATGTACGTGATCTTGATAATAAGGTTCAATTGAAATTAATAATTGTTCATTATTTAAAACTAACTCTGTTTTTTCTCGATTCTCAATCATTAATTGTACAGTTACTACATTCGCCAATTGTTTTATTTGAACAACTTCAATAAATATTTCTGGAGTTTCAATAACACGAGGGATTGATGGATTTTTATTCGAATCTTGATTGACTACCATTGTCGCTATTATTCCAATAATTACTATAAATACACCCGCTAGAACGATAGCTTGCTTTTTCGAAACCACATTATCACCTCAACTTTATATAATTGATTTTACTACTTTTATTGAGTGAGCGCTATTTCAAAATCATTAAAAGCTATTATGTTTTGATTAGTGTTCAATCTGGCACTATTTTTGCTTTTCATCTTTGAAACACCGCTTTATTCGCTAAATAATGGTATAATAAGACTACATAATTTATAGGAGGACTGCATATGCTGTCATTTGAAGAAAAGAAAAACCTAATTGAAACTAATTTCCCCGAACTTACATCTAATCCAATCTCTCTTGGTCGTATCAACTACCAATTTCTTGAAAGTACATCTGAAAAAATCAATGTAATTTCACATCTTCACCCTAATGGAAATGGCTTCGTTTACGTTGGTACAAACAGTAATCACAAAGCAGATGCTAAAGGACTAGTTAATATTCGCGATTTTTCTGAAGCGGATTTAATTACCATTATTCAAGAATCTATCAAACTTCTAGCAACACCTCCAGTTCAGGAGTTAAAGGAAAATCCAGTTGCTGAAATCTGGATTAATGCTAATAATGTCGAGCTTGCTTTAGTTGAAGACCTAAATGAAGAACTTTTCTTTGTTTATACTGATGAAGATATGCTTGACTCAGTTTTCAACTCTTACAGTGAAGCTGTTGATTACCTCGATCAAGAAGGGTTTGAACCATTATAAGCCAATAAAAAAAGCTGAAACAAAGTTTCAGCTTTTTTTATTTTTGATTTCTAATATATGCCTGTAACAACTCTAGTGTTGCTTTTAAAGCTGAAATATGCGTCCGTTCCATTCCATGTGATGCATGAACACCAGGACCAATTAAAGCACCCTTAATATCATTTCCACCGCGTAAAGCCGCAACAACATCACTTCCATACATTGGATAAATATCAACAGCATATGGGAGTTTTTCTTGATTAGCTAAAGCAATTAATTCATTTGTCATTCCATAATCATATGGTCCACCTGAATCTTTTGCACAAATTGAAACATCGTACTCGGTACAAGCTAAATCATCTCCAATACACCCCATATCAACTGCAATCATTTCCGTAATATCTGCAGGTATATATGATGAACCATGCCCAACTTCTTCATAAGTCGAAATGAAAACTTTTGTTGTAAATTCAGGAGTAAAATTTTCTTTTCCCCACGCATCCAATAATGTTAGTAAACAAGCAACACTTGCTTTATCATCTAAAAAACGAGATTTAACGAAGCCACTCTCTGTTACTTCAACTTTCGGTTCAATAAAAATAAAGTCACCGTTCATAATTCCTAAATTTTTTACATCTTCTTGAGTTTTTACACACTCATCTATTCGGATAATCATATTCTCCGGTGTACGTGCCTTTGTTTTGCTATCTTCATATACATGAACAGAAGGACTCGTACTTAAAAAAGTGCCTGTATATTCTTTTCCGTTACGCGTACGAATTCGACAATATTCACTATCTAAACTTGGTACTGATGGTCCACCAACGAGAGTAAATTTTAAATTTCCATCACTTGTAATTGAACGTACCATCGCACCGAGTGTATCTACATGTGCAGATAATCCAATTACACGCTCGTTACTCTTACCAGGTACAGTGATAATTAATGCCCCTTTATTTGTAAATTCCATATTATATCCAGTTTGGCTCACTAAAGTCTGAATATAATCCATAATTGGTGCACAAAAGCCACTTGGACTATCAATTTTTAGTAGTTGCTGCAAAGTTTCAATTAAAAATTCTTGATTATACATTTAGATTTTCCTCCATTTTTTCTATCTTATTTTATTATATGCTGAATGAAAGTAAAAAAATAGTGTTAATAAAAACATTCAAAAGATTCATCACCTATTTTTAAAAAAAATTATCTTCAATACTTGAACCTTCCATAACTAAAGTCACCAATGTTCTGACACTTAAAATAAATTATAATCACTCATCGCTATTAATTACTTAACTTAAAAAACTTTCTTTCTTATTTGCCCTACTTTCTATTTTTTTGGCGATATAGTAAGTGTAAGGAGATTTTCTTACTGCTTCATCGTTAATTACTTAACTTAAAAAACTTTCTTTCTTATTTGTCCTACTTTTCTTTTTTTTGGCGATATAGTAAGTGTAAGGAGATCTTCTTACTGCTTCATCGTTAATTACTTAGCTTAAAAAACTTTCTTTCTTATTTGTCCTACTTTTCATTTTTTTGGCGATATAGTAAGTGTAAGGAGATCTTCTTACTGCTTCATCGTTAATTACTTAACTTAAAAAACTTTCTTTCTTATTTGCCCTACTTTCTATTTTTTT
>JBOFQK010000152.1:0-1083 GCA_051660865.1 Culicoidibacterales bacterium
GTTCAAACGTATTGTTCCCATAACCAAGACGCTCATCGCACCCATCAAAATGTGCTTTTAAAATCAGACTTTTACTCTGTTAAATGAATAGTTCAATGTGAATTCTGTTTATCAAAATATGCTAGTTAACAGAATGCAAGCCCGCCCATTCTACTGAAACATTAACATATTATTGCAATATGATAGATGACTTTCATTTGCGTCGATTTGTTTTTAAATTGTTTTCAGAACAATACAGTTATAGTTTTTTTCGTTGGGAAATAAAATTGCACATGGCAACAAATATCACAAAATTTTTCCGCCATCAACAACATATTTTTTTTTAAAAAAACGAGGTTCTTGTGAACATGCAAATGACATCTTACACATCGTACCATGAGACCATTGCGCCTTATGATTAATCCTGTTATTGTCTGTAGTTGACTCAAACTCTGAAACATATCATTGAAAAGTTCGTTGTTTAACCATTGCAAACGAATTCCCATTAATATCTTGACGAATAGAGTATACCGAATCCAATCGGGGGATTCAATCTAGAGTGAATTAACACATCTGCAAAAAGCTGAGAAAACGGGATTACAAGCATCCTTCAAAATTGCAAAACATACAATTCAAATTCAATTAATTATTAATGAGATAACGAGCGTATTTGCGGACTGCTATAAACTAAAGGTGCTCTTGAGTGCCTGCATTTGGACATATTTTTGCTTCCTGAATTCTTTGCCCTCGGTTGTTCAGTCGGTTGAGCAGCGGGCTGCAATCCGTTTGTCCAGGATTCAAATGCCGATCTAGGAAAAGATTTTTATGCACCGATTGTTAATGTGTTTCTGCTGAGTGCGTCTGTACCGCACACAATACAGTCATTAACCTGGTTGTTTTGCTCTTTTTGTAGCTATCTCTTATGCATTTTAGCTGAACGTTGATGAAGTAGTGAAAACCTATTTCGTAAACCCTGATAATAACTACGTCTATCAAAATTGCATATTTGTAGCATGTACCGACTAGGTCCTCTTTCAATTTAGGTTACTTTTCACTTTCGTTTGGGGAAAGAACATGCAAAGCAGCGAATGCAACTTTCGGAAT
>JBOFQK010000153.1:0-2123 GCA_051660865.1 Culicoidibacterales bacterium
AATAATAATAAAAAAATTTTTTTTTTTTTTTTTTTTTTTTTTTTTTTTTTTTTTTTTTATTATATATAGAGATGTATGTGGAATCAGGACTCAGCTTTCCAAAATCCCCCACGCTTGTGGCCGGCCTTCCACTTTTCCACATGTTAAGAACTTTCGTGCGTCAGGCGCTGAGTCCCGCGCGGTGTCAAGCCCGCACAACCTGTAGGTCCGGCGGCGCAGCTTTTAAGCGACCCTTGGCGCAGCTTTTAAGCAACCCTTGGCGCAGCTTTTAAACGGCCAACCGGCAACAAGGCTTGCTTTTAAGGAGCCGCAGCGACTCAGCAACTGATCGCCGACAGCGCCGCAGGGACCCGGGCTGACCGTCGCGGAAAGTGGAACCGGTAGATCGCAGCGCAGCATCGCTCGGCGCAGCAACGCACTGACTCAGCGCCGCACAGCTGAATAGTCGCCGCATCACATATTAACCGCGCCGCGGCATCACGGACCGATCGCCGCCGCAAGGAAAGTGGAAACGGTAGATCAGCACCGCTTCAGCCCAGCACCGCGAGCTACTGAATCACGCCGCACACGAAACACCGCGCCGCGAGTGCTCCGTCCGAACGATGTGGAAAAAGGAAACCGGTAGATCAGCGCGGCTTCAGTCAGCACCGCAGGGCAAAATAAAAGCGGCACCCAAGTGCCGCAATAAATCAGTCATTCATATGCTCAACCATCTCAGCCAGCATGTCAGCGAAGTACAGTTGTTGCTCGTACGTTAGCTCGCTGATGCATTGTACGCCCATCGCGCTCAGACAGATATTGTAAAATGTTTGTTCCATTGTCAGTCTCCTCTTACTTAATGATTACGTTGTGCCTCGCATGCTCTTTGATGGCCTCAGATACGGACATACCGCCCGTGAGCAGCACCACACCGATACATAGCAAGCCGCCAAGTAATATAAATGGTAAGGCCGCCATCAGTAGAGCTATACCAAGGGTAAACAATAGCATAGTCGTCATGACAGGTGCCAACAGTGACCCAATACCGTCTAGCATCAAACCGCACACACTGCGGCGTTCCTGCTTTCGTTTCTCGCTTGCGCGCTGAGCGCGGTTGAATTCCGCGCAGCGACGTCCGTAAGCTCCTCGCATATTACTTAACCTCAGTTTCTAATGACTGTGCGATCGCGTGCAGTAATGCTCGGCAATCAGCTACTTTCAGCTTATCAATATCTACATCAACCAACAGTGTCTCCACCGCTGATGCCGCGTTGATACGTTCCTCTTGTTCTGGTGTCAGTTTGTAGACCTCAACCGTTGTAACGCGAGCAGTCGATACACGTAGTTCCTTCAGCTTAGCTTCGTATTCACATAGAGCTACAAACATGTCGTCAGTTGCTTCCATACCTTTGCTCAATGCTTGCGACTTACGCGACTGAACGTTGCGGATAGCCTTACCAAGCGCTTGTTGGTTGTCCGTGAAGAATTGTGCTTGTTCTTCAGTCAGTTCATTCAAGTCGAGACGCACGACACCAGTTTGTACATTCTTCTCTTTGCCAAGCGCCAGTCGTAAGATGCGCTCAGCGGCCGCCGCTTCAACAGAGCTCATGAAGTTGGCTTGCGTCATGTCTTTTGATTTGAGACGCGAGCGTTTTGATTGTTGTGACTTAAGCATCTTTGTCAGTTCTTCCTCACTGAATGCCGTTGTCCAGTTGTGATCCGCACTTGCAAGTGGTGCATGGCTATTCAGCGCCGCGTCCATGTTGTCGTTGTTTGTGTATAACGCTAGTAGATCTTCAGCCGTTGGGTTCGTATTGCCGATGTTATGCATAAAGCTCGTTGCATAGTTGTGGCTGTCTGCTTGCAAGTTGTTAGCTGTGTTGTCTGCCGTTTGGTTGAATAAGTTTGTCATAATGTTTCCTGCTTTCTGCGGTCGCTGTGCCGCGTTGGGTTTCTTAAATTCATAAGCTTTGTTAACTTATAAATATATTATATCATATTTCTTCGCCGCATTGTTAAATAGCTAACGCCGCGCGTCTCCAATTGAAATTACTATTTTGCGCCGCATATCTCATTGCGGCGACGATCGTTCCGAACCGGTAACGCGCGTTGCTTTTACGGAACGCGGCACATCAGCGCGGTGC
>JBOFQK010000154.1:0-1510 GCA_051660865.1 Culicoidibacterales bacterium
CGAGTGAAACAAGCCGTGCTTGTGCCTATGCATTACTAAATGAAAAACAGCGCCAACAATTTGAGCAAGAACAACAACTAGATTTTTCTTATGAACTTGCTGGTGAGTCACGGTTCCGGATTAATGCCTACTACCAACGAGGGAGTATTGCATTGGCCATTCGACCAATTCCAACCGTGGTCCCAACGTTTGAACAATTACACTTACCTGAAGTACTTCGGACATTATCACAAAAGCAACGTGGATTAATTTTAGTTACCGGACCAACAGGTTCAGGAAAATCAACTACATTAGCAGCGATGATCAACGAAGTGAATCAAACGAGTCATAAGCATATTATTACACTAGAAGATCCAATTGAGTTTTACCACGAACACAAACAATCACTGATTAATCAACGTGAAGTTGGTAAGGATGTTGAAAGCTTTGCGAAAGGGCTAAAAGTTGCTTTACGACAAGATCCAGATGTAATTCTGATTGGTGAAATGCGCGATTTAGAAACGATTCAAATTGCCCTGACGGCTGCGGAAACTGGCCATTTAGTATTAGCGACTTTACATACGTCTTCGGCAGCATCAACAGTAGAACGGATTATTGATGTCTTTCCAGCGGCGCAACAACAGCAAGTGCGAACGCAATTAGCAAACTCACTTGTTGGCGTTGTAGCACAACGACTACTAAAATCACAATTGACAGGTGGGCGTGAAGCAGCCTTTGAAATTATGGTCGCAACACCAGCAATTAGCAATTTAATCCGGACGGAAAAAGTCCATCAAATTGATAACGCGATTCAAACCGGACGAGAATTAGGGATGAAGACGATGCAAATGAGTTTAAACGAACTAGTCATGCAAGGTAAAATAACCCAAAAACAAACAATAATTTAACGATAAACTTAAAATTTCCATAAAATATTGAGTTTAGTTGTAGTAAATATACTCATATGATAAAATATAAATGTATCAAGTATTATAAGATTTATGGTTTAATCTTTTAAAATAAACAGTTGTGTAATATCAGATTAAACTAATAACAAAAAATGGAGGAACAAGAAATGTTCAAAACAATCAAGAATCAAAAAGGTATCACATTAGTCGAGTTATTAGCAGTCATGGTAATCGTCGGAATTATCGCAGCAATTTCAATCCCAGCCATCGGGAACTTAATCGAAAATACACGTAAAGATGCCTACATTGCAACAGCAAAAAACATGCAAGAAGCAGCACGTATCGTTGCCTCACAAAATGCAGAAGCTTGCGCCACAACATGTACAGTTGGATTTGATAATACAACATCAGCAGTTGCTACTAACATTAACGGAAAAGAATATATTGAAAATATGGAAGCTGATTATTTAGCTGGGACAGCAAAAGTTGTTGTTACAAATACAAATGGTCAAGTAACATATGCAACAACGTTAACAGGTGTAGCGACATCTGATAAAACGTATAAATTAGGATCGACAACATCAACATCAGTTGTAGCTTTAGATGCTATGACATGGACTCGT
>JBOFQK010000155.1:0-2532 GCA_051660865.1 Culicoidibacterales bacterium
CACTTAGGCTCTTGGGTGGTGTTTGCTGTAGAGTGCTTGGAGGCGTTGGTTTGTGATGTGGGTATAGATTTGTGTTGTTGAGATGTCGGTGTGTCCAAGAAGCGCTTGTACGCTGCGAAGATCGGCACCGTTTTCTAACAGATGGGTTGCAAATGAGTGCCGTAATGTATGTGGTGAAATTGATTTTTCAATTCCTGCTTGGACTGCTAACTGCTTGAGCGTTTTCCAAAATGCTTGGCGGGTTAAGCTATCACCGCGTCTGCCTAAAAAGACATACGGACTATTTTTTTTATTTAACTTTGGATAAGCGTGTTGCTGATACTCTTCAATTAAACCGATTGTATAATCATTCAATGGTAATAAGCGTTCTTTGTTGCCTTTTCCTACACAGCGAATGAAGCCCATCAGTAAGTTCATGTCTTCCCATTTTAACGCGAGTAATTCCGAAACCCGCATGCCTGTGCCATACATCACTTCCAGCATTACTAGATTTCGAAAATCAATTTCTGGTTGTTTCTCACTAATTTCAATCGCTAGTAAACGTTCCACTTCATCAAAACTTAAGTGGACCGGTAAATGCCGGTCTAGCTTTGGTAGCTCCAACTGTTGGGCGACGTTCACTTCAACAATCGTTTCCAAAAATAAAAATTTGTGAAATAACCGTAACGTGGTAATTAGTTGTGCGGTTGTCCGTTTTGCTTTTTCATCATTCACTTGATTTTCAAGGAGTGGATAAATGTGCAGCAGTGTAACTTCACTCCACGTTTGCAAACCTTGTGCTTGTAAACTAGCAACATATTGGCGTAAATTTTGGCGATAACTACTAATCGTTTGCTGACTTAAACCTTTTTCAATCGTGTTGTAGCTTAAAAACGCTTCAACTTGTTCCCAAAGTAGGCTTTGCTCCACTGTTTGTTGTCCTTCATTCATTTATTTTACTCCAAACTGCAACGCATATGCTTGCAATGCCATAATCGTTTTACCATCGGTAATTTGCCCTGTTTGCAACAGTTCCATTGCTTCCTCAACCGAATAGTAGACAACATCGAGGAATTCATCATCGTCCGTCGTTAATTCACTATTGTAGGCAACGCCGTGCGCCACGTATAACCGTAATTTTTCATCACAAAAGCCCGGAGTTGGATAAAAGGTATACAATAATTCCAGTGATTGTGCGGTATACGGTGTCTCTTCGGCGAGTTCGCGTAAGGCTGCTTGCATTGGATCGTGATCAGTTGGATCAAGTTTGCCCGCTGGAATTTCTAAGGTAACTTCATCTAACGCGTACCGATATTGTTTGACGAAAATAATTTTTTGTTCGGGTGTTAGTGCGAGCACGCAAACCCCGCCAGGGTGACGGACAATATCACGCACAGCTTCGTGCCCATTTGGTAAAACGACCGTATCTTGATAGACATCAACAACTTTCCCGTGAAATTTGAGTGTCGATGTTTGTTTTTTTTCAATTAAATGTTCCATAAAAAAATTCCCCACTTTCTTTGCGTAGTTTCATTGTACCCAAAAAGTCCATGCTGGACAATTGCTGAATCACAAAATTCGTAAATTCTTGCTCAATACAGCAAAAAAAATCTGAACGCTTTTTAAGTTCAGATTAAGCATAGCCTTTGAGGCAATTGCGACCACTATTTTTTGCTTGATATAACGCCGTATCAGCCTGCGCAATGAGTTTTTCTAGTGGCATTGCTTCCTTCATCTGGACATAGCCAATGCTAACTGTCACAATGGCCATTGGCGCTACTCCTTCATGAGCAAAAGCTTGTTGGTTTAACGCACTTTGAAACTGCTGTAATTTTCCAACAAATACTGTCTCATCCATTTGGCTATCAATCACGGTAAATTCTTCGCCACCATAACGAATGACGTGCGATGCGGGAAAGACGTGATGAAGCAATTTCGCAAACTGATATAACAATTCATCACCTGCTAAATGACCATAGTAATCATTATATTTTTTGAAATAATCAATATCGAGCATCGCGACATTCAGCCGTGATTGATTACGTAATACTTGCTCTAATTTCGTTAATGCTTGACGATTACCAAGTTGCGTTAATTGATCAGTCACAACTTGATTTTGCAATTGTTCATGGTTATAAAGTTCATCTACAAGTAAGACTTCAAACGCTTTATCTTGATAATTCGCTTTCAAAGTTAACACTGTATGCTTATGTTGCTGTTTGCGTAAATCAATCATTAAGTGATCGGCTGCTTCAAAATGATAAATGGCATTTTCAAAATCTTCAATCGCAGCATAGCCTTGACTAAAGAGGCGATGAATTTTTATTTGGGTTCCAGTATCATGTTCTTGCAAGCTGAGTTCAAGTGCCACTTGGAGTGTGGCAAGTGCCTGCTGATACTCGTGGCACATCAATCGAATTTTGGCTAAGAGTGTCAACCACTGCAACTGGTGAAAAGGAGCCAAACGATCATTTTGAACTTGCTTGAGTAACTTGCTACCGGCTACAATAACCGGATTGTAATCAGCTAATTCATTGACACCTTTGGCAAGTT
>JBOFQK010000156.1:0-2477 GCA_051660865.1 Culicoidibacterales bacterium
CACTCTCTCTTATTTAAAAACTTTGTCCCACCACGATTTTTCGCTTGATGGATGTCCGCCTAACTCTGCGTCTAGTTGTTTTAATAAGTCTTTTTGTTTACGTGATAGTTTCTTCGGCACATCAACTTTTACTTTGACATACTGATCACCAGTACGTGATGAATTTAAATGTTGGATTCCTTTTCCGCGTAAACGGAATTCTGTCCCTGGCTGTGTTCCTTCAGGAATTGTAAACTCGACTGTTCCATGTAAGGTTGGAACATCAACTTTTGCTCCCAATGCTGCTTGAGCATACGAAACTGGAACGTCGATGAACACATCATACCCTTGACGGCGATAAATTTTGCTTGCCGTTACACGGAATGTAATGTATAAATCACCACTTGGTCCTCCATTTGTCCCAGCTTCACCTTGTCCGCTGACACGTAACGTTTGACCATTATCAATTCCAGCTGGGACTGAAACTTCAATGGTTGCTTGGCGATTCACTTGACCTGCACCACGACACTCATGGCAAGCGTGATCAACTGTTTTCCCTTTTCCATGACATTTAGGACATACACCTTCTTGCGCAAAGCGTCCAAATGGTGTTTGTTGAACCGTTTGAACTGTTCCACGTCCATTACATTGACCACATGTATGAACATCAGTCGGTTTTTCCCCACCAGTTCCTTTACAATGTCCACATGTTTCTTGACGAGTGACGCGGACATCTTTTTTCACACCAAATGCTGCTTCTTCAAAAGTAATATCCATACTCATTTGCAAGTCATTTCCTTGACGTGGTGCATTTGGATTACGTTGTTGACCACCGAAGCCACCAAAACCACCAAAGCCGCCACGACCACCGAAAATTTCGCTGAAAATATCGCCAAAGTCGAAGCCTGAAGCATCAAATCCACCTTGTTGATCAAAGGCTGCATGACCATATTGATCATAGCGTGCTTTTTTATCATCATCTGATAATACTGCGTATGCTTCTTGAATTTCTTTGAATTTCTCTTCTGCACCTGTCTCTTTATTAACGTCTGGATGATACTGACGTGCCAATTTACGGAATGCTTTTTTAATTTCTTCTTTTGAAGCACCCTTTTGTAATCCTAAAATTTCATAATAATCACGTTGTGCCAACGAAATCACCTCTATAATCTTTCTGTTTAGTCTTTTTTATCTTTGATATATTTTTTCACGATGTAGCACTAGTGTACCATAACTTTTTAGCACTTTCAATACAAGAGTGCTAGTTTTCTAACTAAGTCCTTAATATCAGTATATTTCCGCAAATTAAGTTGTACATTTTTCTAAAAATAATTTTAGTGCCACAAAAACCTGATTAATCTATTATTTTCACATTGAAAACGATTGCAAATTAAAATAAAATAATGTATAATCAATTTATAGGTTGCAAAACAATAGTAGATTTATTTTAAATCAGTTAAGGAAAAGCGGATCGGACTTGGGGGAGTTCAGTCCGCTTTTATGTCTTCGTTTCTACTAAATTAAGGAAAAGCACCACATTGCTGTGGTGCTTTTTATCTTTAATCAAACATGCGTAAAATCGTTCGCGAAAGTGCCTTAATCACAACCACAACAATGATTACCCCGACAATTAACTCCGGAACCGAATTCGTAGCAATTAAAGTCAATAAAAATGGCCCAACTGCGACTCCAGTTACTTCATACACAAAATTCCCATAGAACAGATAAATCAATCCGAGTACTCCGGCTGTATTCATAATTGTCCCAGCAGTCGCTGCTATTCCGACTGTAACTGGTGCCAGTGGTTTTTTCGTTACTTTCGTAATTGCAAGATAAACATAACCAGCAACTAACCCAATTAAAACTCGCGGAAGGACCGCAACTAAAGGATTTAAAAAAACGGGTGATAACAGTGACGGATTCACAGTTGCGTTAATCATACTGAAAATCCCAAATACGAGTCCGACGATCATCCCACTCGCTGGCCCAACAACGATTGCGGCAATAATAACTGGAATGTGAATAATTGTCACATTGATTGCTGGATTAATTGGAATTAATCCTAGTGGTGTCAGTGCTAAAACCATCGTAAAAGCACTTAAAATTGCAGTGAGCGCAATTTGACGTGTTGTCATTTGTAATTTCATAAAATCTGCTCCTTCTTTGTTTTGGACCCAAGTTTTTGGTGCCCGTCAAATAGTTAGCTTTGCCATTAATTAATCTCGTTTCACAACTAACGACAGCTCCGCATCAGTGAGTTCACGATAAGCACCAAGTGGTAATTCTTCATCAAGTGTTAACTGTCCCATCTGAATACGTTTCAAGTATACCACAGTCTTGCCAACGCTTTCAAACATCCGTTTTACTTGATGGAATTTACCTTCAGTAATTGTGACTTCAATTTCACTCGTCTGTGTCGCTTCATCAGTGGCCAAAATCACCAATTTACCTGGTTTCGTCACATAATCAGCTTCACCTTTCGTCGCATTCCCTTTTAA
>JBOFQK010000157.1:0-4008 GCA_051660865.1 Culicoidibacterales bacterium
ACCGAATTCGGCCAAGTCTTACATGCTATTAGTGAAGCGATTCATTATTTACGCAAACACCAAACTAATGCCAACAAAGTGAAAACACCATTCGCCTTATTTGGGGCGAAATCGGTTATTTACACGGAACCATTTGGCAACGTTTTAGTGATTGCACCTTGGAATTATCCCTTACAACTCGCCCTCGTTCCCCTCATTGGGGCAATTGCGGCGGGGAATGTTGCTGTGTTAAAACCATCAGAACTCGCACCGGCAACTGAAGCGATTTTAGCGAAAATCATTGCCCAAGCTTTTCCACCCCACTATGTTCAATGTGTGTGTGGTGGCGTGGAAGCGACCCAACAATTACTCGCGTTAAAATGGGACTTTATTTGCTTTACTGGGAGTACTCCCGTTGGGAAAATCGTCATGGAAGCAGCCGCCAAACACTTAACTCCGGTTTTACTCGAACTCGGTGGGAAAAGTCCCGTCATTGTTGATGAAACGGCCGATTTAGCGCTAGCTGCGCGCCGCATCGCCTATGGGAAAGTGCTCAATGCTGGGCAAACGTGTATTGCTCCCGATCACGTCTTCGTTCACGAAACCGTCATTGCACAATTTTTGCCCTTATTAGCCCAAGAGTTACAAACCCAGTGGCCAAGCAATTTAGCGACTGGACCGGTGAAAATTATTAGCCCCAAACATTTCCAACGACTCGTAAACTTCTTAACTCAAGGTCACATTTATCACGGTGGTAGCTATGATGCTGCGACGCAAACACTTGAACCAACAATTATGACCGATGTCGCCTTCACGACTTCACTCATGCAAGAAGAAATTTTTGGACCAATTTTACCCGTCATCCCCTTTAGCGATTTTTCCACCCTTTTACGTGAACAGCAACAGTTGCCACAACCACTAGCTTGTTACTTCTTTAGTCAAAACCAAACGCGAGTTCAACAACTGCTTCAACAACTTCGCTTTGGGAATGGAGCGATCAATGATACGTTGATGCAAATTGTCAATGATCGCTTACCGTTTGGCGGGATGGGACCAAGTGGGATTGGGACGTATCATGGTGAAGCTTCAATTAAAACCTTTAGTCACCAAAAATCAGTCTTACATCAAACGACTCAATTTGATCTCGCCTTACGTTACAAACGCACACCATTCGCGACCAAACTCATGCGCAAAATGTTCAACTAACGAAAAAACCGACCTGAAACGCTCAACGTTCAGGCCGGTTTTTTTTAATCAGTTAAATGCTCAATCGCATACCGCGCTTCACTCGCCGTAAATTTATCACCGTAACTGGAAATCAGTTGCTCATAAATTTGTTCTGGCGTTAAATTCATCAACTCTCGTAAACTTTCAGCTTTTTTGCGGGCATTTTCCGCCCAATCACCTGTCAACGTTTGGACGACATACTCGATGACCGCTAAACTAAAATTAGCTTCATCAGCTAATAAGTGCTCATATACCCCCGCTTTCGAAAGAGCATACGTCTGGGCATACCACTGTGCCGCCGTGATCGCAGCCGTGACCTCTGCTTCATCTAACTCGTCTGCACTTTGTGCTAAGTACCGCTCATCACTTGGATTTTCGTTCTTACGCATTTGCACGACCAAATCGTTTGGCTGCGGCAGTGTATTTAAAAGTGTTGTCGTCGTCATCATCCCCCCGATGATAAATATCACGCCAACCATCACAATTGGTACAAGTGGCACTCGCAAAAAGTACCGTTGGCGAGCAAACACTGATCCCAACAAAGCTAAACTACAAAGAATGACTAAGCTCAATATCCCCGCAAAACCACTCATTCTCTCTCCCCTTTTTAATCTTTATATCGATTTTTTCCTAACAAACAACCTTGAATATCTTTTTAAATTAAATAAGATATTCCCTTCATCTTTATTATATAATTTAAAACTCATCTTTTCAACATAAAGATAAAATAATCGTTAACTAGTTGTCTTTACAAAAGAAAAAACTGTGAATAAGCTTCACAGTTTTTTGATTAAAACAAGTTTGCACCATAACTCCCTTGGAATAAGAGCACGAGATCACCAATTACGCCAATCACAAAAAAGCAAAAATAGTAACTCGCAACCGTGAGCTGCTTGCCAAACAATTCCGCACAAGCTTGAATAAATAACTGCTCAAATTTAAACCAACTCAACAGCCAACCAGTCAACAAAAAGAACGTTATTGCCATTAAAATCACCTCCGCTCCATTCAAATTGGGCACTCACCTAACCAGTTTTGAGCAAAACGATAAATGGGCACAGCGCAGTCGCCAGATAGCATAGACTAATCCACGGCTGATGGTCCACAAACAATTCCCGCAGTGAAAGTTGCCACGGATGCGGAATTAGCACCCAACAGAGCGTATCTAAAGCGATACTCAGTCCAATCCAGATACCACCGACGATGACTAACGTTATCGGTGTCGCTTCTGGCAACAAGAACCAACACAGCGGCAAAAAGACAAGCAAATTGTACAACGGTTGCCACGGTTGCGTTTTTACATAAGCCTCAACTCTTGGCCCTTGCGCACGCAATTGTGCTACCGACGTATACCCAGCATACCCTAACACGAGCCAATTAAACAAGACATGGATGGCTGCGAGTGGCAACATCAACACATAGGCCAACAAATAAATTCCAATGATTTCACCAATCATATTTTTCGCTCCTTTTCAGCACTTCCTATTTATTTTAGCGTTTTTTCAGCACGATAACCTTAAAGACTAATGAATTCGCAAAAAACCTTAGCCAACTTGCGCAACCGGATACAAAAGATCAAACACTTCTTGATCATAACTCGCCGCTTGCAAATGATCCTCACCCGTAAACACCTCAAACAACTCATAAATACTACACTCCGCATACTGCTTGTCCATCACCACTTTTTTCGCATAACCACTTGGATGAGCCACTTCACCAAACACCCCAAGCTTGATTAGGCGAGTAATTAAGCTCACTTTCCGGCGCTCTTCCGCGTGCTTTTGGGCTTGGAGCTGTTTTTTTTCGCGAAAAAATTGTTTTTTGCTCACAACACACTCCTCATACGTCGTACACGTTTGGGCTAACGTTTTGACCGTTGCCGTCACATACGCCCAGTTCGCCTGGTTTGCCTTGCCACACACGCTCTGAAGCATAAACCGCACGACTTCACGTGGATAGTGGTCACATAAGCGCTTCAACGTCTGCTGATCTTGATAGCTCGCTTTTGGAAAGGTTTGGTGAAATTGCCACATTAACGGATCACTAACCAACGCATGTACCTGTGCCGATAACGTCGTAAACGCCACTTCATCACCTTTCACCTTGGTAATTAGTGGAATCAACTGTTGGGCCGTCGTGTTTGCATACGTCGGATACATAATTAAAACAAGCTCGTGCACTTGCTCACGACTCAAAACGACCCCACTCGCTTCAACGACGACGAGTAACTGGCTCACCACCTGCTCAACTAGGACCTCATCAATACATAAGTGTGCACAATCAGCAACAACATAGCGATTTCGCGCCCGAAACCCATTCGCCAAATAGCCATTTTCGACTACTAGCAATTTTTTTGCTTGTAATTGTTTCAAATATTTACTCAACGTCGTGCGTGAACGGACACCACTCACTTGCATTAACTGCTCATACGTCGGCATTTCCCGCATTTCAGCTGCATTCAACGCTAAATACAAATACAACACCTTTTCAATCGCATCTAGTTTCTCACTTGTGACAATCATCGCTACTTGTTGTTCCACCATTTCAAAAACTCCTTTGAGAAGAATAAAGATAATCATAATAAAGAGATAATAAAGATAACTTATTTGCCGTCCACACCGTGAACACGCTCACCTCTGAGGTGCCAAACGGCTCAACCCCAAATCCACCTTGTCCAAAATTGCTCACTTCAAGCAAAACCGTTGGTCAAAAAGCAAACAGGCTTGCCACCTTCCATATCGGCTACGACCGTGAAATTGCGTCACGCCAGTTTTTGGACACCGAAGTCTAGCGTAATCCCTT
>JBOFQK010000158.1:0-40830 GCA_051660865.1 Culicoidibacterales bacterium
TCTACCACCTAATCCACCCGGGTACTGATTATACACGGATTTCATTTTGATTGTTTCTTCTGTGACTAATTCAGCCTCTTTGAGATATGCAGATTCGTAATTATCATAAACAAACAGCACTTCTTTTTTGAAATTTGATTTCCCATGCTTTTTGAATGCTTTCTTAATACAAACACCAGAACCAAGATATGAATCATTAATGCATGATTCATTTTTGACTCTATGTACACCTATGTAATATTTGCCATTTATCAAATTGGTTGTTTTATAAACTGTAACTAACATGCACCCTCCAATATCGTATGATGTATTTATACAATATTGAAGGGTCAGTTATCTAGTTTAGCAGTGTTTAACCCGTCGAACTACTTCATTCTGTTTACCTTCATTCAGTGGTCTTGAATCAGGACTTCCCAAATAACCACATACGCGGCGCGTCACATTGACAGTTTCAGAATCAGTATTGCCACATTGTGGGCACTTATAACCCTTAGATGTAGCATCGAATTCACCATTATAATCGCATTTCATGCAATGGTCAATCGGTGTGTTTGTACCGTAGTATGGTAGATTTTGTAAAGCATAATCCCAAACAGTTTCAAGTGCAAGCGGATTGTGAATCATACTTGGAAATTCACCGTATGAAATGAAACCACCACTTGAGTATTTGATAAACTGTTTTTCGAAATCGATTTTGCTAAATGTGTTTGTATTCTTACGCACGTCTAAGTGGAAGCTGTTTGTGTAATAACCTTTATCAAAACCAGTCATGTTACCATAGAATGATTTGTCAATCTTACAAAAACGATGACAAAGACTTTCAGAAGGCGTACCATAAACACCGAACGCAAACCCTGTTTCTTCTGTCCATTTGTTTGTGTATTCTTTCATCGTTGCAAGAATTTTCATCATGCCTTGTTGTTTTTCATTCGATTCAAGAATGTGAGGGAATTCACCAAACAGAATTTCAGACGTTTCATGCAAACCGATATAACCACATGAAATACTTGCGCGACCGTTTTCGAACAATTGCATGATTTCATCATCAGGTTTCAGACGAATACCACAAGCACCTTCTGTATAAAGAATTGGTGCAACAGACGCTTTTACACCGCGTAGTGCATTGATACGAATATCAAGAGCTTCTTTAACCAGTTTCATACGTTCATCAAGCAAGACGTAGAATTTATTCAAATCACCCTTTGCGTCAAGTGCAATGCGCGGTAGATTCAATGTAACAACACCAAGATTATTACGACCATCGTGAACTTCATTACCATCAGCGTCAGTCCAACGATGCAAGAAGCTGCGGCAGCCCATCGGGAATTTGAATGAACCAGTTGTTTCAACGATTTGTTCATACGAAACAATATCTGGGTACATGCGTTTGGTAGAACATTCCAAAGCCAGTTCTTTCACGTCATAAAACGGGTCAGTCGGCTTTTCGTTGTGTGATGCTTTGATAGCATATACAAGTTTTGGAAACACTGCTGTGCGCCCATCTTTGCCCAATCCAGTGATTCGAGTTTTCAGAATTGCTTTCTGAATCATCTTGGATTCCCAAGTATCACCCAAACCAAAACCAAATGTAGTAAATGGAGTTTGCGGACTCCTCTTGTATTTTCATACAAGCCAGACTAGATTTTAAATGTATCAACGATACACTTCCCTCCGTTTCGTGCGGTAACAAAATCCGCACTACTCTACTCAGTTCACCCGAAGGTGCTTTTCGATAGTCGTTTCACTCGCCTATTAAGGCTAGCACAGGATTGGCATATTCTTTCGAACTTAGCGTTCCCTGTTAGCACGATTATAAAGCAATCAGTTACTATTGCAAGCATTAAGCTTAATCGCACACGTCTTTGTAATAAGACTTAGAAAGGTTTTACAACGGCCTATCTTTATAGACTACAACAGCTTTTTCACGTTTGATTAAAGTTTTTATTTTACATTCAGAGGTATTTAATTTAATCGATGCATCACGCACAGATTTATATACAACATCATCGATTGTCAGACTAAGAATAACTTTATTACGCTTTGGTCGTGATTCTCTTTGTTTATCAATTGTTTCCTGACTACGAGGATTATTTTTGTAATGCGCTTTCATTGTTTCGGACAGTTTCTTTGTAGTTGATTCTGCAACAATTCTATTCTTTGCAGCTTCACTCATTTTCTGCTTATGTTCATCACTAAACACAGCACCTTTTTGAACGATTCGATTTAATTCAGCAACACGTTTATATCTATCTACTCTAGCAGATTCGAGTTTTTCAACTTCTTGTCTGGTTGGTACATAGTCATAATACAAATGATAATTTTCTGATGTTACATGTTGTAATTTATTTGCTCTTTTTGTATTTCGGATTTTGGTACGATATTCATCACTTTCCCACAATTTTGAAACAGTCGATGATATTTTATTTTTCATCGTTGCTCTATAGTTTTCGTCTCTCCACGAATTCTTTTTGTGTGTACTAATTAATGAACGTCTTATATTTTCGTATGTTGATGGTGTACCACCAGCAAAAGCTTTATTCAAGTATGTGTCGGAATTCATAACATCATTCATCATTTGATGATTGCGCTCAGTTTCAATCAATGAATCAAAACAAGTACAAAAATCAATAATCACATAGGTGCATATCACACCACTTTCAATCAAGCTCAAAACTCGACTAGATGATGATTTGTATGTTTTCCAATTTGTTTCTTCTGAGAATTCATCAATTTCAGAAGCATCAACACATCTTTTCCAAAACTTTTTACTACCAATATACTTCAATCCGTTATCGAAAATGATTTCATACACAAATCCGATATATTTTCTTTTATCAAACTCTTTTGTAGTCCAATGCCCATTCATACGATTCTCCTTGATGTCAATTATACATCAAGTGCAGTATCGTGTAAATGTTTTCTTAACCGTTCGACGAACTTAACGTATTGATTTCGTACTCAAGACCTTGAATAGCATCAATTACGCTTTTTTCAGTCATTTCCTTTGCATAAACATCAGCATTAGGAATATTGTATTTTGCTGCATTCACAAGATGTTTTTGATACGTCATTTGAACATACGGTGCCAAGATTTCATCAATGCGATTGATTGTATTACCACCATAAATGTGACTAGCAACTGATGCGATAATTTGCGCAGTAACGGCACAAGCTGTTTGAATGCTTTTTGGACTTTCAATCATTGCATTATTCATGCGGAAACCATTAGTCAACATGTTTTTCAAGTCGATAAGCATACAATTGTACATCGGGAATGTTGGACTATAATCTAAGTCATGAAAGTGAATTAAACCGTCTTGATGCGCTTTGCTGATGTGTTTCGGTAGTAAGTGATTGACTGCATAATGCTTTGATAAGATACCCGCGAGTAAGTCGCGTTTTGTTGGGATAATTTGGCTGTCTTTATTTGCGTTTTCGTTTGTAACGTCTTTGTTTGTTTCGTTGAAAAGACCTTCAATCTGTTTGTTCAGTGTTGAACCAGCTTCACGTTGGATGTCACGTTCGTGACGATATTGAATATACGCACGTGCAATTTTTGGCGCGGTGTTCATTAGCGTGTCTTCAACGATTGTTTGAATTTCTTCAATACGAACAATGCTGCGACTGCGGATTGATTCATATACTGTGTTGGCAATTTCACGCGAAAAATCTACATCATTCACACCGACTTCATGAGCTGCTTTTTGTACAGCACGTTCAATAAAGCCAATCGCAAAGCCAACAATTTCACCATCTCTTTTAATTACTTTCATGTATTCCCTTTTTTATTGTGGTTGAAAAATTAGATCAAGTACATTCTATCATACCTGCGGAGAAAATAAAAGGGCTTATTTCTAAGCCCCTGTTATTACTTTAAACTGTTTCTGAAATGCTTCTTGTATAATTTAACAAGAACTTCTTTGGTAACTGATTCATCGAATTCCACCGATAACTCTTTGAGAGCTGCAATCATTTCGGGTTTCGACATTCTGCTAAACTTTTTAGCCATGTCAGTCGGATAGTTAGGATGGATGCTATTATAACTGGAATCTCGCTTGTAGTAAACCAGAAGATTTTCCAGCCATTCAACAAGTTCGTTTTCTTTAGCAACCAATCCACTGCGATTAAATTTGTGTTTAATCATGCCCTCAGTCGTATTACACAAACCGCATAGCAGCCCACGTACACGTCCTGCATTCGAGCCTTCTAACGCATGGTCATGGTCCAAATGATTCTTTTGAATATCTGTATTCAGATTCTTTTGGCAAATCAAACAAATACCGTATTGTTCTTTGTACAAACGTTCTTTTTCGATTTTAACAGTTTTTGCAGTCAGTAACATAAATACTCCTCATAATTGAGTTAGTATTTATTGGCACAGTCTCACGTTGCAAGTTCTAAGCATCTTGCAACGTTCCACTTTAGATAATCGCCGCTTAGAAGCTATCTATTGTGCGTGTGCCTTTTATTTTACACCAAACCAGTTCACGCAATGGCAATACCAAGTGCTTGCTGTTGCGGCTGACACGTAGTTGCTTGCGAGGATTTCAAAATCATCTTTGCTACTTGTGCGCGAATAGATACCAGCAGCGATTTTGGTTGGTTTGTATCGTGACGCAATCGTTTTACCAGACGGTGCAATACATTCAGCGTAACGACCATTACCGTATGTTTCTTTTGCTTTGTTCTTGAGACGTTCTTTGCGCTGATAGAACATAACATTTTCTTCATACAACGCACCAGACTTGATTGCGTCTTTCATTTTACGCGCATGGCTTTCAATCACGTTCAGTTTCTTCATGATTTTGGCGCGAGAGTTCTCACGAATGAAAATGATTTGTTCGTTTGAAAGTACGATTGATTTTGATTTAGTTAAACGAAAGTTCATATTTTTCTCACTTTTAAAATTGTATTTTACTCGATTACTTGCTTGATGGCAAGGTGCGTTCGCACACAATCAAATCATATTCAAATTCATTGATTGACGTATTTAATTCGGTAGTCAATCGAGATTTATCATATTGTGATTCACCGTTGATAACGCGTCGAGCTTCGACAACCAAATCAAAATTGCGCTTTGCAGTCATACTCAATGCTGCAAATTCTGGACCAGATGATTCACCAGATTTCAATTTCAGAAAACGGGTTTGTAACTCAATTGAAATTGAGCGACACTTTTCAAGAGAAAAGTTGTTGTCTCGGTCAAGAATTGTCATATCACCTTCAAACATGTGATGCTCCATGTACAGGACAGTGTCCATTGTAATAATAAGGTCCAAACGGATATTTGTCATCATTATCCATTTTCGGACAGATACAGCCCGGAATATTCCATTCGCGAAAGAAGTTCGCATTTTCTGGAAAACCCCAAGTACGTTGGAGATTATATTCGTTTAATCGCCATGATGCAAGCAATAATTTCACATCTTTTCGATTTGCAATTGCTTCAACAATTTGCGTTTCGATTTCGACGCGTTGGTTGTGCATTTCATTGATTTTTTCAATGTTTTCAGCACTAACATTCATGCGTCTGGCTAGTTCTAAATTTGCTGCCATATTATCTCCTATAGATCAAAAGCGGGTTTCCCCGCTTTGTTAAACTGCTTATTGACCAAGCATTTGTTTAATCAAATGTTCTTGAGCAACGAAATCAACACGACGACCGAACGGAACACCGAATTCAACCGATGATTCAGTGATGTACGTGTCAACACGTTCAACAAAGCAATCAAATGGAATTTGAGTAGTTACAGCGTAAGTACCATTGTGATATTCGCGAATTGTTGCTTTTTTACACGGTGCGATTGTTTCAGTCACACGCTTGAATTCAACAAGAACATCACCAGCTTGTTCCAAAGTAACACCAGCAACCAACAAGAATTCTTTATTAATTTTCAACATTTTATTCTTCCATTTAATTAAAATTGAACTACATTATATCAGGATTTTCGTTCCTGTAAACCAAGTTTTTGACGCACACGCATACAAATACGAATCAAAATTTTCTGCTGAATGACGTCCAACGAATTGAAATCGTCTTCTGACATATCATCCGTAGATCGGAGAACTTCAATCAATTTATAATCGTGAACGTCATCAAACGAAACTCCGGGAATCATCTTTGTATTGATAACGCTACTACGAATTTCATAAATCAATTGCTCTTTGTCAAACTCTAAGCCCATGATATGCATTTCAAGCTCCAATTAGGTCAGTAGCGTTGATGACAACAAATTTACCGCGGTTGTCGCCTTTAGCTAACGCTTTTTTCATACAACCATTATAAACGACTTTACCATCTAGTTCAACTGTTAAATTGGTTTCTGTTGCAGTCGCTAGAACATAGAACAATGGGTTAGTGATTCGTTTAACCATCGTGCTTTGCACTACAGTAGCCGTAGGAGCGATTGTAGATTGCTTTGATGTAATCACAACTGGCTTTTGTACAGTAGCAACAGCGGGCTTAGAAACAGGCTTAGAAGCTGGTGCTGCAATCGACGTACTGCGAGGAATGTAAGTCAGCACCTCATTAATTTGCTCAGTGAATGGCGTTGTTTTTGTCGCACGTCCACCGTGAATGCTGCTGGTATAACTTGTAACACCTGATTGAACTTTCTTGTGACGAATACCACTCAAAACAATATCGCCGCGGTCAGTGTGATAAACGAAATTACCACCAGCTTTGTTAGTGACCATATTGTGTTTGGTAGTACCGTAACCACCAAGACTTTTGTTGATTCGAATGAAAATTGAACCGTGACTAGAATCACCGCGCATTGCATATTCTACCAAGTGGGCGATTTCATGCGCAACAGTGTTGTCCAGCATTGCTGTCCAGTTTTCTTCACTCAAAATCATCATGTTTACATTAAATGACAATTTCATTTGTTTTGTGAATGGATAGTAAGTAGCAAGCCCAGCAGTTCGACCAGAGCGAATGTTGAAATCAACAACAGGCGCCAAGTTCAGATTGTACAACCGATTTGCTTTTTCCAAGATCAATGCAACTTGTGCTTTAAGTTGCTGAATTGCTGCGGCTTTAACTTTTGAGCTAGAAATCATTTTGTAATCCTTATCAAGTAAGACTAAATTATATAGAAATTAGTTTAACGTGTCAAGCATTTTTAGAAATCAATTGAAACTTTCATTCGGTCTTCGATAATTTCCAAGACATTGATTTCTTCAAGAGAAAGAACATTATAAACGTCTTCATCAATCGTGTCAACCGTATTTGCAATCGCAATCAAACGGTCATACTCTTTATCACACGCACCAACACTAGATTGCATTTTATTGCGCATTCTGATGTAAGTTTCAAGAGTCTGAACATATTCATCACGATTAAAAACAAGACCAAATACAGTAAGGGTTTTCATAATTTTTCCTAAAAGATCAATTTAAGAGTCATTTTAACATGACTCTCGTTTATTAGCAAGAGACTTCGACGATTTCAGTAATCATTGAAACCAAGTCTTCGGCACCAGTGTATGATTTACCAAAAACACAGCGGTCCGCATCATCGTTTTTGCGAGTACGAATTTCAAAGCTAACTTCTTTATTCAACGCCTCTGGTGTGAAATCAGGGTGAACCATCATCGCACCAAAGTTTAGGTCATCAGCAGACGATTTGCTCATTAAAACCCAGATTTTCAAGCCGTTGATTTCAATTTTCGGCATTGTTTTTGACAAGGTAACTTTAGCACCCGGCAACATCATTTTGAAATATTCAATCGCTGATTCAACGTGAGGTTTCATGTTAGCTTGATTGTTCAATTTAACAGCTTTTTTCACCAAATCATCAATTACATTCATGTAATCAGCGGCAGCACCCAAAACCTCGTTTGTTTCAACATTCACAAACTGGAAACCTTTCAAACCAGCAACTTTTTTCATTTCGATCATGTCAGCAGCAACGTTAAACACGATAGCAACTTTTTGTGTAAGAGTCATAGTCATTTTGTATTTCCTTTTAAAATTAAGAGAAGTTCAAATCACAGTACGAATTATATAGAAGAAAGAAATCACTGTCAAGAACTTTTTGAATCTTTTTTGAAGCTCTTTACTGAATCTCTCGCAACACAGACATAATATCAAAAACAGATTATCACGTCAACAACTTTTTGAATCTTTTTGAATCTTTTTTCTTGTGAACTAAGCACTGCTCAGTCCACATACATATAGTATCAAATCAGTCTGATACCGTCAACACTTATTTCAACAAATTCGTCAAAACGTCAAAATCATTTGTGCGCAAGTGAACGGTACAATGTTCATCGTCGAAAATGAACATATCATGTTCAATACGAATCGTTGAAAACCCGTACACACCATGTTCAAGATAGTATTCGTTTTTGAATTTATCAAAATCCCAAGTGAATACGTTGTTGATGATGTTGAAAATATCAACAAGACGCTTATTGTACGTATGTTCGGCTACTTTATTCGCAAACGGATTATCGATGACTTGGTCAAAGAGTTCAGTGACTTCAACATCGGTGTTTGGGTGAAGTGGTTGAATTTGTGGTGATTGAACCGAACTAATAATACGTTTTGAACTTGGGAAAAGGTTGATAACGTTTGACATGCAATACTCCTTAGAATTTAAAATCATTGTATCAGACTATTTTCAAACGCGCAACAAAAAACCCGCACTAGGCGGGTTTCTTTTTAAACTACTGGAGTTAGGTCCATCATACGACAAACACCTTGATGTCATCGGTACCACAAAGCTCAATTGCTTCATTGAATTGTTCAGCAAATTCTGGTGTTTCCAAATATGCTTCCAAGAACAATTGACTTTCAACGATGAATTCTTTTTGGCCTTGTTCAGCTTGTGACTTGCTTGTGTTACCGCTGTGATTTTTTGGGTACACTGTAACAAGTGTTACGATGCGACCTTTAACGCTAATCACATAAACCAAACTAAATTCTTTATCAAGAACCATGAAACTACCTTTCTTGATTTTTTCGTCGTTCAAATGATTTGTGGTCTTGCGCAGTGATTTTGTCCATTCAGTATCAGACACATCATTACGACGCTGTACAGCACGTGCTTGCGCGTGTGTGCTTGCCAATACAGAGAAACCACCAGCAAGTGTGGTTTTGTATTTCAGTTTACTATTCTTTGCAAGGTCTTCTTCTGATTGCTTGCTAAAGTGTTTTGAACCATGTGGTGCACCAAGTTGTGCTGATTCAGTTAGATATTGGTCGAATGTTTTCATGAAAGTTTCCTTTTGTTGTTCTATTTATCAACTAGCAGAAACTAATTCCTCAATCGAACACGGCATGATTTCATCGGAATCATACCAAGTAAACACAATGACAGCATTGATGTCTTTGAACTTGACGTTTTCGAAATAGTGGTCATATTGACCAGCAACGTTACAAGTACCAGCTTCACGATTGATACCGAAAAACAAAACCGTTTCATTATTTTTGAGAACAATTGAAACACTTGAATCACTGTTTGCGTTTACTTGCGCGTAAAGTGCTTTGTTGATATTTTCTAACATAGTTTTTCCTTATTTTGCCCAATGAGATTCGATGAATTCGTTCAAGTCGTTTCCATCACAAGATTCTGTACCAGCACCAGATTCGTCGCAGATACCAAACACGTCCATTTCGACTTCACCATCATAAAACATATACACTTCAACAACAACACCGTTCTTGAGTTTCAACAACGCATTTGTTGGTTCGTTCGAAATCACTTCGACATACAAATCAGCAGAAATCAAATCAATAACGTCTTTCATCACAATCTCCAAATCAAAATTCAAATGAATTATAACACGTTTTTTGATTCGTGCAAATTATTTTTCTTACAGTTCTTACAAACACATCAAATCAAGTCAAAACATTCAAATAGTCATAGAATCGATTTTAAAGCGTTTTGAGACGTTCTACTGAATTCACATACAAACACACTAGCGAACTAATACGATTGAATGTACCCACCAAGAAAGTTCAAGAATGACTGTTCATACAATTGGAATGATGCGCGTAGCGCATTGACGCTACGCGTCACGATTATATGGGTTAAATGTAAAAGTTATCAAGTATATAATAAAATAAGAGTTGATAACTTAAACATTTGATTTTAAACACTATTTTTTCAAATACATATCAGAATTCAGACTATATCACTTGCATAGTTCTTACACTTGATACGAAAATATGTAATTAAATTATTTCAAAATCCGATCTTTAAACGAAAAAAGCAGCCCGAAGGCTGCTATGTTTACATCTTGTATTCTTCATACATCTTGGCTGCCTCATCCATGCTAATTTGTTTCAACAAACCATATTGGACAAAGAACTGAATCATCACAGCGATACGGATTTCATCGGTATTCGTTACGATTGTGACTTTCTTGATGTCATTGCGCAGACGAACATCAATGGCAACATCATGCGCAGTAAAGTTCAATACAGCATCAACGTCATCATTACGAACGCGAATATAATCAACACCCGCAAGTGTGTACATGAAAACATCACTTGTGATTTTCTTTGGTTCAGCTTGCGCGACAACTGCTTTTGCGATAATTGCGATATTTTTAATGTTCATCATTTTTTAGTTTCCTGTAAATTTCATAATTTCGATTGCGGCATCAACTGCTTCGAGTTTATCAGCACCAGATGCGATTAGATTATAACCGGTGATTAGTGAAAATGCAAATACATCAAAACCAGTTTCTGTTTGTATTACTTCAATGTCATTGCGCATTAAGAACATTGCTCGGAGTTTCCAAATATCACACGAACGTTTCATATTGCGAACAATGAAAAACTGCTTTCTGTTTTTGTGATTATTCATTAAAAACCCATTTTCTGAACTGTAAAGATTTTGTTATCAACTAACATTTTCAATGGTACTAGCTTGCAGCGTGATTGGCAATACTTTCGACCAACATTTGATTGAATCACATCACGCGCCGTCAATTGAGTTGTACGGAACTTCTTAATACCATCGCGTTGTTTAATGAATGCTTTTAGTTGTTGCGCATCAGCGTGGTAGCTATTATCACCAATGATGAATACATAGCGATTTGCTTTACCGCGAGTAAACCAGCTATCAACTTCTTCTGATGTTTTGGGGTCAATCAATTCGGTTTCAAGTGCGATATTACCAGTGCGAAGACAAGCTGGTTGAAACTTGATTGAAACAGATACATCACCATCCCAAGCGTCAATATCGTTATGAATATTGTCTTCTTTAGAACTTACAGTCCAGTTGTTTGCTTTGATGAAACGCGCTTCAACGGTGAGACCTAATTTGCCAGCTTTTTTCATTTGTCGTGTTTCCCAAGATAATTATTGACCAGTTCCATGATTGCTTCACAAGGTGTTACATAACCAGCTTCGATGTCTCGCATTAGATTTGGATTGACATCTTTTGTCAATTCAGCGAAACGAACTAGCTTTTGATAATTGGTCATTTCATTTTCCTTTTGATCTAGGAGAGAGAGTTCTCTCCAACAAGTTCTATTATACAGCGTTTTTAGTTTTGCGCAACAGATTTCAGCATTTCAGCAAAAATATTTTCGACTTGTTCAATCGTGCCAAATTCTTTAATATCGGAGCAAACAAAGTATGCAGCTTCATATGCCGTTGGTGAAATAACGTCACACAAGTAACTAGCCATCCATCGATTTTCTTTGCTGGCCATCACAATTGAATTGACTGCCATTACACGCTCTTTGAAATCAACAAAACAAACATCATCACCAGTGCTGGTGTAAATGTGTTCCTTTAGTTCCATCGCGACTGCTAGTGTTTCTAGCGTCATTTTTTCTTTCATCGTGATAAGTGCGTCAATCGCAAAACGACGAATTGCGATATTATACTTCGAATCAACACAGCGCAATGCCCAGATTGCATCAATAAGACCGTTTGTTTTGAATACATCACCAATAGTGAATTCACGCACATAATCAGATTGATGCACTTGGTAGTACATCGTGTGAATAAATGCATTGTAAGGAACATTACCTTTTACAAACGTGTTGTAACCGCGCGCACATGCGCTGTGGTCCATCATTGATTCTAATGTGATAATCATATGCATTTTCCTTTTGATCTAGGGAGAGAGTTCTCCCCAACAACTGATATTATACAGATTCTATTTTGTGTGTCAACTATGTTTGTTGCACAATTTGACAAAGAATGGTTTAGCATCTGTGTACATATCATCACAGCGCACAACATTTTGAACAACATCAAACGCGTATGATGCAACCATGTTAGGTCGAAGACCATTATTCAACACGCGATATAGATTTACCAATGCATTGTGTGCGGAATATACAGCATATTCATCACCTGTACGGAATGACATATCGCGAACATGTCGCCAAAGTTCAGTCGCAACATCATTTGCTTTTTTGTCTGTGTGATTTGATTTAAAAAACAAAACAAGATTTTCGAATGCAATCAAGCTCTGTGGTGAAAGATGATGCTTGATTTCATCCATGACATCAATACAAAATTCACAAATATCGCGATTCAGTGAATCAACAACAGTCTGAGTTTGCAACGTCCAAACCGCATCTAAAATATCATTCTTTTCCATGATATACGTAAGAGCAATTGGGTGTTGATGTGGTTCATCAGCATATCCAACACCGATGTGTTGTTCACCAGTGAATGAATAGACCAGTTTGTTATAACCCATAGAGCAAGCGTGAATATCGCGCAACTGTTTGAATGTGGTATACATCATAATATTAGCCTTTACAAAGTTTTGTGAAATTATTGATTACAGCGGGTTTAATGTTTGGATTATACATCAACGCATGAGATAATACAAGGTTCGCGACGATATTGTGATTTCTATACGCGACTGAAAACAAGCAATTATAAAAAGCAAGTTTCTTTGTATCATTTTCGAACGCAATACCAGCACTTGCGTAGTCACGAATACGACCCAAAATTTCATAGTCGTTTGTTTCCATGAATTCATTGTATTGATTTATGATGTCTTGATTTGATTCATCGGCGAGTAGATTTAGAACGTCTTGAACAAAGATTCTGGTTTTGCTTTCGTCAAACATACGTAAACACCATGCGGCGTCACGAATACCGTTTGTCAAAAATACAAATTCGAGTGGGATTTGGTGATTCTTTTCAACCGCTTCTGATTGAAAGTCTGAGTGGAGGGCGTTGATAAGCGTATTGTAACCGCTAGTGCATGGGTTATACAAACGCAATTCTGGGAGAGTGAAACTAAGCATTTTAACTTCCTTTGATCTAGGGGAGAGAGTTCTCCCCAACAACTGATATTATACAGATTCTATTTTGCGTGTCAAGCGATATGTGTGAGTAAAATCGCTCTTACTTTTTCTTCCATATCGTCATGGATTTCGTAAATGCAAGAGAATGCCGTTTGTTCATCGATAAGTGTGTCCAAACGCGCAAATGAGAATGATTCGGAATAATCATCAGACGAAACATATTCGCGCAACAAATTGAACTTATTGATTAATGTTTGAAATTCTTCTTGTGACATCCCACCGTTCACAAACAGTTCAGCAGCGGTTAGAATACGCTTACATTCTTTGCGAAACTTCTTGCTTTCGATATGCTTCAAAAACAGCGCGGTGATTTCAAGTTTGATTTTGTTCAGCGTGTGGTGATGCTTTTTACCAAGACAACTAAACGACCATACCGCGTCTTCAACACCACTCGTTTCGAGAATATCTTTAATCGTGAACTTTTCATTCGTTGTGAACGGATGATATGTGAAAGACAAATGTACTGGTTTTTTAAAGAAGCCAGATACAAAATTGTTGTAACCACCGAAACATGCGCCGAATTTACGTAAGTCTTTCAAAGTTAGTTTCATTTTTAAGCCCAAGTTTGTTTGAAAAGTGTTGTAAGTTTTGATTCATTGCAATTAGTGCAATCGATAATCGTTAGAATGTTTTGCGAAATGATGTTCATTTTTTGAACGTCTGATAACTTCATTTGATATACATTAGCAACGCACCATAAAAGAACATATGATGAATACGTAACAGAACAGTCATTACTATCGAGAAAGATATTGTATGCGAGGTTGCATTGGTATGTCAAGTCATCAAACGACTTTTCGCCGCGAATAAACTCACGTACAAATTTAACAGAAGTATCATTCAGATTACATCGAACATCACACAAATCAAGTACACCACACGCGAATCCAATTAGCTTTTCGTGTGATGCATCAGTACAGCGCAATGCCCAGATTGCATCACGAATATCGTTCGATTCAATGATTTCATTGATTTCAACATCATGTTCGTTAAATTGACTTAACAGTTTGACGACACCTTCACTACAAGCACCGCGCACAATGATATTTGGGATATTTACTTTCATATTAGCTCCGATTTTGATCTAGGGGATTTCTCCCCATTTTTATACGTTGTCTTTGCACAAATATTCAAACATTACTTCGATTGCTTCACGTTGCCAATCACCCATGCTTGATACAAAGTATACAGCATAAAATGCAGCTACATATGCACTCTTGAAACCAAGATTAAATGCCGCGCGTTGTGGGAACATTGAATCAGATTCATTTGGGTCGATGATTAGATTTGCAATCAAGTTACCTTCACCACGCATCACACCAAGTCGTTGGTGCATGTTGTGCAGTACATCGTAACCGATGTAACCGTCGGTATAATCGCGCACACATTCAATCAAGTCCAAGTAATGTTGTGGCAAATCTTTACTGACCAATTCAACAACAGAAACAGCAAAACGACGAATTGTTTCATCACTCAAATCAGTATAGCGCAAGCACCAAACAGCATCAATAATACCATTCGATTTAACGATGTAATCCAGAGCAACTGATGAAACATGGTCCAATTGCATACGTTCGTTTTGTTTAACAAACGGTACGTTCTTGAGACTACAAATCAAACGATTTACACCTTGAACACACGCTTGTGTTTGAAGTTTTTGAAAATCTACGTTTACCATACTGCGGCACCTGACATCAAAGTGTGAATGATATGCACAACAGCATAGTAGTAATACATGACATTGTGCGCGATTTCGAATTTGATTTCATTGATAAATGCGTTCATTTTATACCTTGTAGTGTAGTGGTTGATTTACAACTGTTTCACGATAAATCGTTGCACAGTAATTTAACCAATAGTCTTTGTCGATTTCGTGATAAGCAGCTTTATCGAACTTCGACTCGGCTTCTTGAATTACATTATCAAGCATTACCATCGCTGTGTCAAATGGAATTTCACCTAATTTCAAAGAACGGATGATGTCGCGACGTTTAAGTGGGAACTGCAAAGCACTGGTTTCTGCCAGCTCAATAAGCTGTGTAGCAACGCGATAGGCGTGGCTGATACTTTTCCAGTCTGCACCATTCTGTGCGCTTACAACCGACCTAGCGCCGTACTTCTTGCGGGCTGTGCGCATACGTTCAGCTAATGTAGCAACTGACATATTCAAATCAGTTTTGATGCCAATTACATCAAGATATACTTCACCGTTTGACGCTGCTGGTGTGATACTTACATATTGACCAAACGTGACAGCACCCAAATCAATGAATTCACGGATAGTCATGTTTTGTTGGTTTTCAATTGTGAACATGTTGATTTCATCGATTACTGCTTCCAATGAAACTAAACGACTACCACGTGCACCGTACTTACGCGCTTGCGTATTCACATAACCCAAGAATGCATTCATTTTCTGGCTGCAAAATTCTTGTCTGTGTGCTTGTAGATAACGCCACACGTCTGATGTTTCAAGTACATTCTGGGCTGGTGCATTAATCATTTCAATCGCTGCTGTTTCACCGACGCACAGCATATCGATAAACTTATGCAATGTGAATGTTTCGCAATCAACATCAACTGATGTATTTTGACCTGCTGATGTACTTGTAACGATACTACGACGACCGTTACCCATCAAAATATCAAAAGAACTTGGGATAACGATTAGTTTGTAATCGGTATCAGAATTCGGTGTGCTTGTACCATACAAACGTGAACCGAAAATAAGTTTTGCAACAACTTGCATTATTTGTACTCCCAGCGCGATATTTCATCGCAATGTTTATTAAACATGGTATTGTTTTTGCTGTTGGCAACCTTGTTGTATAACTTCACATTACCAACAATCCAACCACTCCAAAAACACTCACCGTTTCGTTTTGACCAAGTATAGAACTTAGTTGGTTCACCGACTAAACTACGAAACCCATCTAATCCGGGCCTCGTGTTATTGCTCAAACAACTTCCGTTTCTAATCATTGATTATTCCGTTTTTCTTTAAACTCGGTTGTATTGCGGTACAACGTTGTTGCTGTTTTCACGATTGGAATTGCCCAGTCGTAAAATTCAGGTTCAAGACCAAGTTCGCGAAGTACATTTGTAAATTTGAAATCAAAATAACCATCAGGCACTTCGCTATGTACTGACAAATCTGGTTGCATCAATTCAGCAGTACCATTTACAACGCGAATGTTTACAAGTGGTGTTTTAGTTTCATCGCAGCTCTCGCCGTTCATCAGCGTGACGTTCAAATCAAGAAACGGGAATGCTGCTGAAATCAGAATCCAATCGTCTAATACTTCTTCAACAGTCGGCCATTTACCAACATTGTGAAAGAATGCAATCTTACCTTCTTGACTACACCAACCAGCAGGACCGTAGATAAACGAACTACTTGCCCAACGATTGTACACATAATTGCAATCAATGACGTTTAACGCTTTCATGATTGGTTCGTTGTCTTTGTAATCCAAACCAGTTAAACCAACTAGACTGCGATATTGTTGGTTGAACTCATGATTATTACCACCACACCATTCACACGCGTTGGTCAAGAAACTATCGGTGCGTAGAATGATTTCACGCGCTTGTTCTTTCGTCACGTCAACACCAGTGACAATCATTTGAGGCCATTTTGGTAAATTGATTTTCAATAGATTTTGTGTCATTTTAGTTCCTTGTTAGATCAAAGCCCTTTCGGGCTAGTATTACGGGAAAGTAATATCGGTGATATTGTACGCTTTCAAGATGTCTTCGCGATTACGCAAGATAACGCGTTGCAGTTTAACAGCTTTTTGCCATTTCAGGTTACCTTCTGTATACGCGTTATTATCTACGAAATACAGGTTACCTTTCGCTAAATCGACTTTCACGACATAACCATCCATGCCGTTTGTTTCACCTTTAGCAATACGGAACACACCAGTTCCGAACTCTTTGCGAGTCGCGCTATCAGCAGGAACAAGTGCAATACCCGCGGGTTTGTTCTTGTATGCGATAAACATTGCTTGGTCTTTACCACCGCTCAAATTGAACTTCGGTGCGTCAAAATCAGTGGTAACTACTTTATTCACTAGCAAATTCATTTTTGTTTCCTCTCAGTCGATGAATTACATTATACACGTTTTTATAATTCGTGCAAGCTATTTAATCGCAATAAACCCAACAAAGCGACGATTCATCCAAATTGTTTCGCATGAACGGAAACCCGCTGCTAGTGCTTGCTTGATTAATTCATCAGCGCGGCTACGATGCATTGAGAAACGCAAACCAACATCTTTTTCCATGATGTCTTCGGCTTCAAAGAATTCACGTTTTGAATTAATCAATAGATTTTGCAAGATTTCATTTGTCTTTGCATCAATCATATCGCACTTTTCAGAGAATACAAACGCACCACCCGGAGCTAACCAATCATGTACAGTATTAAACACTGTTCGGCGTTCTTGGTGTGACAAAAATTGAATTGTCATTAATGAAGTCACAAAACTGCAACTTTCTTTTTCCATGAAAACATCACTGAAATTGCAATGTACAATCTTTGCATCAGAGAGATTTTCGAATTCTTTGACTGGTTCGATGCCAAAGTATTTTGCTGGCTTTTCGCTATCATTACTATCCATCATCTTGCGCAACAATAAACCACTTGATGAACCAATGTCAACTACAGACGTACCGGATTCGATGAAAAAATTCGAGATTTGTACAACGTCATCAACAAAATCAGAGTACCCGCGAATACTCTGGTTGATGTGTTTGTCAAATTCTTTTGCGTGTTCTTCGAAGCTAAAACCAACTTTCATTTAATTTTCTCACTTAAATTTATTAGATGTTGTGCAATTGCTTGCATACAAACTGGTGCAACTGCTCGGCCCAAACGTTCACATTGCTGTGCGAAAGTACCAGTGACGATAAAATCGTCTGGAAAACTCATTAAACGTTGAAGCTCTTTAATTGTATGTGGGCGCGTACCGTCGTAATGACAAACACACGCAGCACCAGCATGAGCATTAGATTGTAGAATAGTCATGCTTGGTTTGTCAATATAATTTCGACACAAATTGAATCGTTTCACGTGATTCATACCCGGCTCTGGGATTTCTTTCAACAGTTTAAGATTTGCGTATTTGTTCATCGCAATATCAAGAAACTTTAATTCTTCTTCATCGTTCACAATGTCGCTAATTGCTTCAATAACTGACACGTGCTTTTTGAGTTTGGTATCTTTGTTAGTCGCTAGAATTGCTTCCAAGTCTTCTGCTGATGCGTGAGTTGGTGTAGGGTGCAATAAACCATACGGTACAATATCCATATCAACTTGCAATGGATTGAAAATCTGTCTCGCAATATCACGACGAACACCAACAAAGAACGTTCGATTGCGCGATTGAGGAACACCATAATCCGCTGCATTCAAGACTTTATATTGACAGATGTAACCCGCGTTGTCAAACTCATTCATCACTTGTGACACAATATCACGGAATTCGTCGAACATCATACCTTTGACGTTTTCAGCAACAAAGAACTTAGGTTGTATCTCTTTTACCAAACGCGTGTATTCAAAGAACAAGTCATCTACGCGCTGTTTTGTGCTTGAATAGCTTTTCACTTTACCATGAAGCTTCTTACCTTTACCCGATGCGCTAAACGATGCACAAGGCGGAGAACCATCAAAAATGTCGAGTTCACCAACTTGTAACCCAACCATGTCAAGCAATTGCTTACCAGTCACATTTCGAATGTCATCTTGAATGACCAATGTGTCTGGGAAATTTGTCTTATATGATTCAACCGCTTCTGGGATGAATTCGACACTTGCTAATACTTTACAACCTGCTAATTTATATCCGCAAGAACTACCACCAGTTCCGCTGAATGTACTAATCACTTTTAACATAACGTTCCTCTAATTGATTATGAATTATACCACAATCAAATGAAGTCATAAACTACCAATCGCCTTTGATAACTTCATATGTGAATATTTCGGTGTGGTATTTTCGATTCTTGTCTTTCGAATCTTGGTTCAAAATGTTGCAATCGCGAATTGCTTTTTCTTCTGTGCGCTCAGATTGAATAGCAAGATTTGATTTTGTGTTTACGATGTAATATGGCCCAGTGAATGCTTTTTCACCAAAGTTTGGATGGCGCTTAATCATTAAATTCTCCAATGATAACTGAATGTAGAAACAACTTGCGGTCGTTGCGTTTATTGCTATAAATCACGTTGTCATTAATGGCTTTACAAACGATTTTTGCGTCCATCAGATTATCAAGTGACTGAATTGCAATGTTGGTTGCATTGCACACAATATAATACCGACCTTTAAATGCACTTGCGGCAGCTTGTGGATGACGTTTCATTTCATTCCCCTAGGTGTTTAACGATTTCATTGAAGACTTTGTGTAAGCTTTTGTTCAAGCTGTCTTTATGATTGAAACCAATGATTTCACACAACTGAACGCGTTGTTCTAAAGTTGTTTGGTAGTAATAGTCTTGCGCGATTTCAAGTTTAGAAGCAGTGTAATCGAATTCTGCGTTTGTTGCAATGATCTCATTTACCAACTGTGTATTAAGTTCAAACATTTTGTATCTCCTTCTGATGAAATTCATTATACACGACTCAGTTTAGAATGCAATGGCTTAGACGAAAAAAATCCCACCGAAGTGGGATTTAATTTAATTAGAAACCTGCTGCAACACCAAGAATGAATTCGGTACGTTGTTGTTCAGCGCGGAAATCACCTGCACCACGTGTATGAACTGCTTTTACATACGGTACGAATTTCTTAGCATCAAACTTAACGATTACTTCATGTTCGTTGGTAGCATGACCATTCAATGTAAGGCGGTCAGCGTCGATTGCTTGTGTGTGAGTGTAGTTGTATTCGAGCTTGATACCATCGGCTTTGACAAAGGCACCAGCTTTATAATCGAATTCATCAGATACGGTTAGCGTGTCAGATTCAATGAATTTGTACGCAACACCACCGTTCAAACCAAAACCCGGGAACAGTTCGTATGATGCAATTGCTTCAACTTTGGTTTGTTGCAAGTCAAACAAGCCGTTTGCTTTGTATTCAACAGAACCAACAACACCAAATTGTTCAGTGTATTGTTGAACAATACCAAGACCAACAGCAGCAGTACCATCGGTATCAACAGTGAAGTCCAAGAACGTGTTTTCACCCAAACCAGTTGTGATGCCCATTTCAACAACAGAACTGTTCAAATTGTGTTCAACGTATGCAGAAACAACGTTCACATTTGGTAGTTCGGCAGCAGCAGGAGCAGCGGTTAGAACAAGTGCGATACCAGCAAAGAATGTGGCAAGTGCAAGTTTAATCTTTTTCATAAGTTTTCCTTAGTTTAGTAAATCAAGTAATTTGATTGCATCAGTGTATTCAAGGTTTTGAATACGTCTTTTGAGTCCTACAATCGCTTTGCTTTGTTGTTCTTCCGACATCAAATCGTATACAGCACGATATGGTGTATTGAAAAGAGCAAGTTTCGCAAAGTCTTTTTCAGACACGTAAATCATTACGACTGCATCCATTTTATCACAGAAATTGTACTGTTGTAAAGCACATTTTTTCGAAAAATCAATCATTGCATAGTAACCATCATCAAGCTGGAATTCGACATTCCCAACGATATGTCGTTGTGCTTTCAAAATCATTTCGTCACGATTGAATCGAATATCTGAGGTAAAACGTGATTTCATAATGTTCTCCAAGTAAGAACGTATAATAACACGGTTTTGGATAAGTGTAAAGATCAATGCCCAAAATAATTTGGGCTTAAACTTATGCTAAGTCTTCAAGTGTTTTTGCAGCACGTTCCAGTTTTGAAACGATAACACCCATGTTTGTGTCGTGTTTAACGCTCTTTAGCGCGTCGATGAATTTGTCCATGTTAGCACGTACAGGGCTTTCATTGAAAGATGCACTGATAAGCTCTTTGGCGCGTTTACCATCAACAACAGGACCGTACACTTGAGAAACCATATACATACCTTTGCGGTTCCAAGTCATACGATATACAAACAACGTCAAGCCACCACCCAATGGGATTTTAATATCATCACCAGAGATTGTTGCGCCGAGTTCGTTTTTGAGAGTCAGCAAATAGTCTGCTTTCTTCATCGCTTTTTCTTTTGCACCAGCACCAAAGATTTTCTTCATCTTAGCAGTTGGGAACAAAGTTTCTGGCTTATGGAAAGCGTCTTCTGTTTTCTGACGGTTGTAATTAGCTTGCGTCATTTTGTGTTTAGCACGATTCACCAACACAGAAGTTGTGATACCAACAGATTCAAGCATAACACCAGCAGATGAACCAAGTTGCTTATCTTGATTTAGCAATTGTGCATAAATCACTACTTCGAAGAAGTTTGTACCATCAGAGAATTCAACTTTAGCATGAATTGCTGTTGAATGCGATACACCAACTGATGTTTTTGCTTTCAAATCAGTATTGGTAAATGTTTCCAAATACTTTTTGTACATTTCAACGCTGAACGTTGCAAAGAATGTTGCTGCAAAAACTTCTGCTTTCGAACGTGCGGCAGCTTCTTTTGCTTTGTAATCTGCGAACGTACTACGACCAGCACCAGATGCCGATGTGATATGTTTCTTTAGATAATCATTTGCCAAATTGACGTTTGTACTTGCTGCAACAGAACCACCACGGTCAGGATGGGTTTGCATCGAAGCAGAACGGTATGCTTTTTTGAGGTCAGCATCACTAAAACCAGCTTCAAGGCCAAGAGTCTTGAGCGCGGTTTTCATGTCCATAGATTCTGCTAGAACAACACCAGAGTAAAAATCATTAAATTTCATTTTGAATTTCCTTTCTAAATGATATATTTAGTAACCAGCGTTATCAATCGCAGCAATGAAAATATGCTTGTTTGTGTTCAAGAATTTGATGATTGGATTTACCAGTTTATTAAGGTCATCGTTTTTGCGACAAATTGGCTTTTTAAGACCAAGGGCTTTCACGTTACCACAAAGATACTCAATTACGTTTGGTTCAGTGTCATGAATACACCATTGCGCCATACGTGAGTTGAAGAAGCGGGCACCGCGCGATTCTTTATCAACAACAGTGATTGTAAACAACGTACCGAGATTTTTTGTAACTTCGATACGAACGTAATCTTTCAGTTCAACATCAATGGCTTTTTCGCAATGCTCGATAAGTGCTGTAAACATTTTTAATTCCTAATGATCTAGGAGAGAGAGTTCTCTCCAACAAGTCCTATTATACAGAAACTATTTTTTACGTCAACTGTTTAATGCGTATTTTTTGAATAAATCTTCAATCGCTGGTTGTAGATATGGATTATAACGCAACACTTGACCGCGCATTTGACTGATACCATAACACACGTCTGAATTGTCATACAAATGATGAATCAAATTATATATGGTTACCCAAATCTGTGTCTTTGATATGTCAGGATTTGCAAACGATTCTGTATATTCACGGTAAATGTCATCTTTGCAATCCATAAGCTGATTATACAGTACGGTACCATCAATGAACATATCAGCATATTTTAATGCATCCTTTTGCTTTGTATTCAAATCGGCACCAATCAAGCGTATGATGTCAACCATGAAGCGTTTGAATTTGTGTGAATCTTCACGCGATAGACATCGAATTGACCAGATTGCATCATTAATCCCGTTTGAGTCTAAAATGCATTCAAGACTAAATGATTCAGCATAATCGGTTTCGATGTAATCAAAAGAATTTTCGATTTCGTCGATACCAAGCAATGAACAAACCAATTTATTAAACCCACTGATACATGGATTATGTTTGCGAATGTCATTTAATGTCAATTTCATTTTTCTGCTCCGTATTGTGCGCAAAACATCATAAACATATCATGCAAATCATTAATCACTTCAACATCACGTTCGATACCTTCATTCATAATCGCGCTGACAAGCGTATTAATTGAATGTGATGTAATTGTATCACTAAGCATTGCACCAACGTTGATTGTGTACGCATACAACAATTCGGTTTCATCGTCTTTAACAGCGCGTTCATACATTTGGGTAAATGACGCACTTGCCAAACGAAAATCGCTGTGCGTTGCATAACCATCGACATAGTTTTCAACAATAGTTACGGCACTGCGTATATGTGGAAGTTCCGAGAAACAACTTTCGGACAATTTTGCTGAGTATTTAATCAAGTCAATAACAAAATGTTGCGCTGCATGTTTTTTCAAATCGAAACAACGCAATGTCCACACAGCATCATTGATACCAACAGCATCAAGTACAAATTGCATAGAAAGCTTTTCGTCTTTGCGTTCAGCATCAATCGGCAAGTACCGGCTTAACCATGGTGATGGTTTGTCCTTATTCAACATCGCATTGATAAGTTTATTGTAACCAACTTTGCATGGTTTGTGTTTGCGAATTTCATTTAATGTCAAAAACATATTATCTCCGAATGATCTAGGGAGAGAATCTCCCCAACAAGTGCTATTATACACGAAACGATTTAATCGTCAATTCTTTTTTGGCGTGATGTCACATTTTCCCAACCAAGCATTTTCAAATTCTTTTTATCGATTTTGACAACATCAATACCAGCATCAGTTAGATAACGCGCCCAACCAGCACATGCGCTGTTGTATTCTTCGCAGTATACAAGACGTTTGATACCAGACTGAGCAATGGCTTTTGCACAATCACCACACGGGCTTAGTGTACAGTAAAGAGTTGCACCGTCAATTGAATTACCTGTACGCGCTGCAAACAGAATTGCATTGATTTCAGCATGAATGATATTGCTCTTTGCCCAATTGCTATATTCATCAGATTGAGCTTGACGCAACACACCATCGATTGTCCAATGGCGCTCTGCTGCGACTTCATCAGGGTTATCTTGACCCATTGCAGTACCATTTCGACCAGTCGAGATAATGCGGCTATTCTTTGCAATAACCGCACCGACTTTGTACGAAACGCATTTACTTTCTTGAGCTGCTAAAAATGCCATTTGTAAAAGTGTAGTATCTTTCAAATTAATCCTCCAAGATTAAACCAACAACTTTCTTCTTAACAAAAGTTGTTTGGTCACAAAAACGAATACCATCGGATTCTTTGATTGTAGTCATATTATCCGCAACGTATTGTTCTTCATCAGTTAGTGCTTCATTACGCATCATCTTGTACCGAATTCGACCCCAATGATTGCGACAATATGCGGCTTTTTCTTCACTGATTTCTAGGCGGTTTGCAAGCTCGATATTACGCGCTGTACTCATGTTGCCTGTAGTCATGAAGCTATTCACCAGACCACCCGCAGTAGGCGCTACAATGCGATTCTTCACTGGTACCAACGCGTTTGTGCGAGTATCAACAATCACAATCGCCTTGACTTCAACGTTTACTGTACTCATAAAACTCCCATTAAACGAACCATATCATCGTATGTCGTTAGTTCATAATTATGCGAAAGAATGTTCATCACGCTTTCATCGTTCACGCGCAAGTAAAACACGTCATCAATATCATCCGTTGCAATTACGCTAGTGCGCATAATATCACGAAATACTGTTTCAGACACGTCGATATGATATGTCAATGTTCGAGTATTTGTTGATGGTTGATTCACAGAAAACGGATAAGCACGTTCATTGGTTAAATCGTAACCAGTTTGTTCTTTGAATGTTCGAACTAATGCTTCAAGTTCAGATTCGGTTTCATTGCATTCATTACCAATAAATGTAATGCATCCTGTGTTTGTAAACCGAAACAGCACAAGTGTACCCGTTTCGGTTTTTGCTGTCACAGCAGCACGAATAATTTTCATTAGTTTAATACCCGCAGAGGTTGGCGTTTAATGCGTCCATTGCACCAATTTGCAATACCGTCTTGTTCATACACAGTAAACGAATCATGATACATTGTACGCATGTTGTGAACTTCGATGAAATATTCGGTGCGCGACACTTCAACACAAGAAACTGGACCAACACCATTCATTCGTCGCGCTAGTTCATTCAAAAGTTTTTGTAACTTTGTTCGAAAATCACTTTGTTTGTTTTCAGTGAATTTCATCGTTCGCTCCCATATTTAAAATTAGTAATCGGTTTAATTGACAACGTTTCAAGAATACGAATGAGTTTGCGTTCGTCTTCTGATGAAATGTTATTGACATACTCAATTCTAAACCACCAGTTTTTGAACACAAGCTTTTTCTTGCCTCTGAGCAAATTCATCAAGTGTGGTTTAACCACATTCTTTTCAAACGCAATTGCGTCTTTCTTTGTTTTAAAGATACATGCTCGATTCTGATGAATTAGATTGTTTGTGCTGTTATCGATGCCAAAATGGATAATTGCCCATAGTACAGGCTTTTTAATTGGTTTTGTTGGTTCCATTAATATCTCCCAAGATCAAAATACGTCCGAAGACGTATTGTATCACATTCAAATTATTTTATAAAGTCGGTTTCATGAAGTGAGTTTTGCTTGTACCGTCAAGAATCGCTTTCAATCCAACGTTACCAAACTTCATCAGCGCAGTTTGATAATCATACGTACCAACAAATTCAAGAGTCACTTTATCATAAAAATTAAGCATAATATACCTTTAAAAATCACCGTTAGCAACTTGCCAGCAAGTCAAACCCATTGCGCGCCATGCTTGCGCAACACAATTGCGGTCATCCATTGCATACCAAACATTATACTTGTTTGCAACGTTCGCGTCAAATAGTTCTTGCTTCACAATCACGTCACCACGCATATCACCAGTTTTGCGCATAAACAGATTATCAGTAACAATAAGACCGTAACGCTCTAACCATGCTTTCGTATCGTCATAAGTGTTGTCAGTTCGACCACTCATGAAAATCAGTTTTTTCGATTCTTGCTCTTGTAGTGCTTGGCGAATCACAAGCGTGTTTGGTAAATCATCCAACACGTTCAAATCGTATGGACCACGATTGTGCATTAGCGCAAGTGTACCATCCAAATCAAAAATCACTGCACTTGGTAAATCATCATTTGGTGCAGGTGCTTTATACGCTTTCTTCTGCGAATACACTTCAATTTCGTCGCGCATTGTGCGAGTCATGTTACCGAACTGTTCGTTGATTAAATCGAACATATTGCGAATAACTTCTTCGGGAACTGCTTTTGATTGGCGTACCGAATTGCGTTCTAATAGTTCTTGAATACCAACAAGGAACCATACTTCGCGATATTTCATACCAAGTTCACTTGCAAGTTCTTTCAGTTTTTCGCGACCGCGCAAGTTGGTATCGGAAACGATAATGCTTAGTTCATTAGCCGCAGCAATTCGAATTGTGCATTCTTGCGTGTCAGTCACAAGTTTTTCACGTGATTTCGAGAAATTATATTTCCCACCAAACAATTGAGCGCGAATCAAATCACGATTCGTCTGAATCATTTTACCTTTCGAATTTCGAACCAGATTTTCGGCGTATGTACTTTTACCGCTGCCAGCAACACCAACAGTTACGATTAATTCCATTTATTTCCCCTAGATGAAGTGTAGCGCAGTATAAAACAAACCCGCGCACACAAATAAAAACGTGATACCACATGCTGCCATTTTTAGATCGTTCACAATTATCTCCACAAAAATCTATTATAACAGCATCAAATCCATTTCGTCAAATACAATTGCGAACTGTTGCCCGCGCTTTGTTGATTTTCTTGACATATGATTGAGGTGCTGGTGCTTTATAGTTATAACCACCATTATATGAAGCCATCATTTTATTCACATTGCCTTTGTGACTCTTTTTCCAAAAGTCCAATTCAAGCATTGCATACGTTGCACCGAACTCGATATTCTTTAAAAGTGTATCTTTGATGATGCGTTGATTTGTTGAATTAATTTTCTTTGAGGTGTGTTGCGCAGTACGCGCAGAGGCAGTTTTTAAATTGATTTGCATCACACCATAGTCACCGGTGCGTGGGTTTACTAGATAGCGACCAGCACTACTTTCAACCAATGCGATTGCCGCGAGTGTTTCGCCGTAACCACGTGCCTTACCAACTTTATAAACAGTTTTGAGAACTTGGACCTGATCGGGGTCCAAGTTACAGGAGTTTGCGTTTGCATTAATACTTACAGCAGCTACACAGATTGCCAAGATTGCGAATAGTTTTTTCATGTCAGTTCCTTTATCAAAAAAGAGATTATACTACCATGATATAAAGAATGCAAGCAATAAGAGCACATTTTAATATGGTTTTTGCTGCATTTTTCACAATTGTGATACCAATACATTTGAGATTCATTTGTCATCCTTCAAGCACTTCAATTCGTTTAAGTCTTTACGATAGAAGCACAGCATTGTGTTTTGAGTTTTGATGAATTGCTTAATGTCAATTAGATATTCAGAGAATTCTAAAAAATCATTATACTCCAATCCAACATAAACGTCATCAGGTTTTATCGTTTTTTCAGTGATTACTTTCCACTCAATATTAGGCGACTTGACCACACTAGGCGCAGGTGGGTGATATGTTACGCGCTCAGTGTCACGGTACACGTATTCGGTCGTTGTACAACCGCACAAGAACACAAGCATTATCAATATCAATCGCATAGTAACCCCGTCTCACACGCAAGCGAATCCGTCAATGATTTGAATTTTTCATTGATTTTCTGTTCAGCTTGCACAACATTGTTTTTGATTTGCTCTTGCTTGTTTCTGTGTTGATTAATGTCTTTCTTTGCGTTTCGAGTTTCAATATTCAATGATTGAATTTGAGTTTGATACGTAAACTCCGCTTGTTTCATAACACGGATGTCTTGCTCTAGCGTCAAAATTGCGTCGGTCTTATTCTGATTCAACACGCGCTGCTCCGAAACATCAGCAGATAATTTCAGATTTGAGTTGTATTGAAAGTACACGACTACAGACAGCATAAACACAATGATGACCGATATTGCAGTCGTGGCAATCATTAGTTTCATAAAAATACCTTATACAGTAAATACAGCGCGATTTTGTCGATAAAAAACCCTGTTATAAACAACAGGGTCCAGATAGTAAGCACAACGCCTAGTTGTTTCATTTGTCGAATTCGATAACAACAACCATCGTTCGCAGTGTAGTTGCGTCAATGATGTGTTTAATTTCATCCCAATCACCACCAGCAATACCAGCACCGATTTTGGGAATATACAACACACCACGACCAGCAATGATTTCATCAGCTTGACGGAACGCGTCTGCTAGTGCATCGATACGCAAATCAGCACCCGGCATGAATTGTGTATATAGATTTAGCATGATTGTTGTATTATCGATTTGTACTGGGTGCGCGGTACCCAAGATATTTTTGCGATAGTACACTTCTTTGTTCAAACGTTCATGCAGCATGTTATCAGCTTTTTCAATCGCTGGATATGTTTTAGCTAATTGACGTGCAACGCCACTTTTCATTACCTGAAAGCAATTACAACCATGCGCAAAGAATGACACATAATTATGCTTTGCAGATTCTTTCATAAATTCAATAATATCACCTTTGATATATTGTACAATCATTATCTTATCCTTGTGAAGTTTGTTGCCACGGGGCAGTATTAATACACATTTTACAAATCATTTCAACAATTTGTTCGTCATATGCTGTGGATTCATTTGAATCTTTTAGCACAGCAATTAAATCATTGAAAACCATAAATGCGCCCGTTTCACTAACAACACCATGCAACACACGCGCAACATGTTTTTCCGTTTCAGTTTTTGCATCGAAAATATGATTCAATGCAGTAAGTACCAGATTTGCTTTGTAACCTTGTACTTTGCTTTTTTCGAATTCATTTAGAATATGAACCATTTCAGGTTTCATTAGATGTTGAATTCTTCGTGCAATCCAGATAGAAAGCATATGGCTATCATAGTGCTTATTTATCGTACTCAATGCCCAAAGTGTATCACGCACACCATTGTATTTCGCAATGAAATCCAAACCAATTTTATCATCGTACTTGAACGCAATATAACGGCTTCTTTCGACGTATTCGACGTTTTTCAGTGCGCACACAACTTTGTTGTAACCACTGAAACATGCACCGTTTTCGCGTAAGTGACGTAATGTAACGAACATAATCATTTTCCCTTTTTGATCTTGGGAGAACTAATCTCCCACAACAGAATCCATTATACAGAAGCTATTTTACTTGTCAATCATTTTTAGAAAAAGTTTTACTTTTCTTTTCGGTACCAACACGCCCATGATTTCAATCATGTCTTTTGGAATGATTTTGACTTCAACAACAGTCGGTACAATATTGAATTTCGATTCGATTGTATATTCCGGGAACTCATTTTCATCATAACGCGTTGCATCGAAACAATGAGTCAGAATACCATTTGGATAAGCGTAGATAAAACGTGAGTCGGTGTGTTTTATGGCACAACCAGAAGCCCATTCAAACCCGAGTTTGATTAGTTCTTTTTGAATCATATGACTTTGCGTTTGATTCTTGATATTAAATTTCATTGGTTTAAAAGTTTTAGATGTCATTTGGTTCCGCTTTAAAGAAAGTGTTATCATCGCAGAATTTTGCAAGAATTTCAACGATTTTTGGTTTGATGTAATAAATATCCATGTCAACCATAGTGTCAATCACAGAATACAACAACGAGCGACCAGAATAAATCGTCCGTGATGTGACAGCATGAAGCATATTAGCAATGTCAATCTGTGTACTGAGTTGCTCAATTGTTGTGCGTAGATTGTGATTTACACGCACGATGTCGGTGATGTCAGCAAGACCTTTGTTGTAATCAGAAACAATTTTGAAATTATTTTTGTTGTTCGTGTTCATGTGTGGTAACAAAATACCGATAATGTCAGTAGATAGCAAAATGTAATCACGTGTGTCGATTTCAAACATACGCAAACACCAAACTAAATCATCCGGACCATTTGTTCGTGCAATATGAGACAACAAAATTGGTTCATTGTGGTCAATGTCGTAATAATCGCTGAAATCGTTGATTCTCTTGTTGATAAGAGACGAAACCAATTTGTTGTAACCACCAAAACACGCACCTTCGGCACGTAGTTCAGCTAATGTTGTTCTAAGCATATATTTTCCTCTTTGATCTAAAATGGGATTGCTCCCATTATAACGCTATAGCGTAAACACGTCAACTAAATCATTGGCTTCTGATTTATCAAGACGTTGCAATTTGATAATCGGCAAGAACAAACTAAACTCACCTTCACCAACAGCACGTGATTTGCTTTTAATCAGCCCATTACATTCAAGCATCCAAATTGTACCAATCAGTTCATCTTTCTTGGTCATCAGCAATTCGCGGTCAAGAATGTCACGATTTTTGAGTGGAATCGGAGTCCATACGTCATCAAATTTGACGTGAGTTGTATCAGACAAACCACTTCCAGCATTCACTTTGATGCGCTTGCACTTACTCACAAAAGTAAACCCACCAACTTTGTTGCTGTCTTTTGCGTGTTCATACACACCAACAAGTTCCAAATCAACTTCAATTTTCAACTTGAACTTGACCCACCATTTACTGCGTTTATTTTCCCAAACAGAATGACCACATTTCAGGATAATACCTTCAAGACCTTTATCAAGATAATAATGATAAACGCGCTGTGCGTCTTCAATCGTCTTGACTGGTGTTGATTCGATTACTTCGATGCATGGTTCATTGATTTCAGCAACAATTTCAATCAGCCATTTTCGACGTTCTTTTTGCGTCATTGTACTTTTCGCAGTACCGTAGTAAACATCGCGCGGGATAATATCCCAAACTTGATATACAACGTTGTTTGCTTCTGTTTGTGTAATCGTATTTTGCAACGATTTGTTCATGATGCCGTTGCCTTTCGTGCGGCTAGCGTCTTCACTTCCACCGTCTTCTAGCTGACTCATGATACCAACTGGTTCACGATAAACAAATTCACCGTCAATCACAAACTCTTTGTTTAACTTGCGGAACGCGTTTTTGATTCGTTCGAGTCGATAATATTCATTACCAGAACGTGAAACAGGTGTTACGGAATCTTGACATACATCAGTGTATGCACGTGCACCGTCAGCTTTAAGCTCGGCATATGCATCACCACGCGTAAGAATCGCTTCAATCAGTTTACGATTTTCTGGTGAAGCAAGCATTTGTGGTGTTTTCGGACAAAGCTTATCCCACACTTTATTTGCTACTGTCGCACCGATACCACATTCCAAATCACGATTGATAATGCGCTTGATAACTTCTGCGTCATTTTCGTTTAACTTCGAAAGCGTGTCGGCTAGTTCAGCTAATGCAGCGTGACCAGTTACGTAACGGTCATTGAGACGCGCAAGCGTAACATACGCATTTTCAAGTGTCCATTCATTAGTAAATGATGTTACAGTTGGGAACGTTTTCAACGTCACACCAAACGTCATCTTTTTATTATATGACCAGAAAAACGCTTGCTTGAGGAATTCATTGTCTGCGTTAGACTTCAAAATCTTTTGCTTTGCGTTTGTCGAATCGGTTGCTGCGATTTGTTTCAGAATAGCTAGAATCATACATTCTCCAAGAAAGTATTATAGTACCATACCATGTTTGATATTGTCAATATATTTTTTAATGTCATCCCAATCACGCGCTGATTTAAAACGCGTAGACAAAATTGGTGTGCGCTGCATATGGATTACTTTGCGAATACCAAGAATTTCTTCTGCTTCTTCACAGTGGGTTTCTCGGTCGTCGATGTACATGAGTACATCATATTTCGCAGCAGCTTTTTTGATTAGTTCGCGTTTATCGCCAAATACATCACACAACATGATTTCACCGAAGTTCGGGAACAATGCTTTTAGATTGTACGTGCGATTTGCATAACACGCTGCTGTTGTGCCCAATGCAGAGATAGCAACAAAATTGTATTCTTTCGAAAGAATATTCACGTGATGAATTGCGTCTGGATATGCGGCAAGTCTTCGAATATGTTCGGACTTGTTGTACTTCTTGACAAGTGCAATCGATTCTTTTGATTCAACACCAAACATGTCTCGCGGCGATAACCACTTACCATTTTGACGCGAAAGCAATACGTCTGATGAAATATTTTCTTCTGACATAAAGAACGGCAATTGACTAAACCATTCAACAAGAACGCCATCAACATCAACTAGAATTGTCTTTTTCAATTTATTCTCCAAGAAAACGATAGTATAACACAATTTTTGCAACGCGCAACAAAAAACGCACCCGAAGGTGCGTTATTTTTACATATCAAGCCACAAGCTAAATTCATTGATATTTTCAAAGAACAGCGGTTCTGCGTTTGAATTCGGTACAACACACAAGCACAGTCGCTTGAGTATCATTGTATATTCAACTTCATTTGTAATTTTGCAGCGCAGCATCCAAGTACCAGCATATTTTTCAATATCATAGTAGTTCTTTGCCATATCAATATAGTCTTGCATTTTTATACCTTCACCAATTTCCAAATATCATCGTCTGGTGCGTAGCTTGAGATTTTTTGGATAACTTCTTTGTCTAATTCGATTGCTTTGAGTGGTGCTTTGCCCTGTTCTTTTACTTTGATGATATTCGCATCAAATACATAAGAGCCACCAGTTTTTGATTTATTCAACTTGACATCTACATCTTTCTTGTTGAAAGCCACCCACCAATCACCGTCTACCCATGCTCTTGCACCTTCACCCATCGCCATAAGCTTCTTGAAAGTCATTGATGCACCTTCATGTGTGCTAATCAGAATTTCTTCTGGTACAACACGGCTACGATTTGCGTTCTGCTCTAGTGCAACTTTAATATCATTCATCACCCAAACAATATGAACATTTTGTTTCAAATATCCAAGGTCCTTTGCTTGTTTGGCGATAGATGCTAGTTTACTCATGTCTTTCATTGTTACATCGAAAATCAGATTTGGTTTCCGACCTTCTTCTGCTGTCAATACAGCATTAAATACACGCTTATCCATTTTCTTGGTAGTCTTGTATTCATCAGAAAGTAACATATGCAGTGTAGCAACTTCTTCGGGATTGCGCAAGTTGAAATTTTTAATGTCATGTCCAGTTTCTTTCTTGATACGCGCTGCAAGCGACTCTGAGCGCATTGCAAGCTCTTTTACTGCGTCCACATCAAGAACAATACCTTCGATACCCATTAGTTTCTTCTGAACAAACCCTTTACCAGAACCACCACCACCAGCCATGATTACAACTTGATTAAACTTGGGATAAGCACGTTTACCAAATGTAATCAGTTTTTCGTTTAGTGGTTCATCAACAAACGATTTAAAATCAATCATCATTATCTCCTAAATCATATATTTAGCGATAATCGTGTGCCAATCGATATAGTTTGTCGAATTCCAAATCGAGCATTTCAAATTCGTCAAGCATTTCCTGTTTGTTGAAACGGTATTGATAAATGCATTTACCAGCCCAATCCATGTATTGCTTTCTGCGTTCAATATCCCAATCATGTGGTGGGTCAAACACTACGCTAGTGCAATTATCGAGTTTATCAGCAATGCAGATGTAGCAAGCTAATTCACTTTTTGCACTCGCACTGTCGATTTGAATCTGTTTGCGAACATGTTTTTCTAATGATTTGTCATCGGTCAATTCCAATACCAAATCAGCGATTTCGTCACCAAACAAGCTACGCAATTCTGCGTCGGTTGTGTCAGTGTCTTCAATCGTGTCATGAAGCATACCGGCACAATGTAGATTTTGATTGTCACTAATTTTTTGAAGTCGTTCAAGTACATTAAACAAGTGCGAAATGTAGTTGGGCCGACCGCTGCTTTTGCGATATTGATTCAAATGTTTCAGTCTCGCAAATTCGATTGCCGTTCTTAGCATATCCTTCTCCCATTAAAAAGGGCGATATTTCTATCACCCTTTCATTATATCATTTGAGACGTAGTTTGTAAAGAATCGAATCAACAAAGCCAACAAAGTTTTCGATATTGCTGATGATACCAACTTCTTCATAATTGCTTAGTGTACGATGCGCATTGAGTGCAAACACTTTCAACGATTTCAAATGCGCTTCGATTGAATGTTGCGCTGGTTGTTTGAATTCAAGTTCATCAGATAACACGTAACCGGCACCGATGTAACTTTCAGCAATTGCGTCGATAAGCTCTGGTGCGTTTTTGTAATATTCATCCAACGCCATATGCAATGTATACGATGTTGTTGTCAAATGCTTGTGATGAATATACGCAACAGATTGAAGCGCAGCACTAATAAATTTATCAACAGTCAATAACTTCTGTTCATTTGTCGAACTGAAACTTTTAATTGGTTTCATTAAAATACCCTTCCTTGATAAAGCCATGGGTCAGCACCGTGACGTGGCATTGGTCGATTTAAAATTCGCAGCATCCAATAGTTCCCGTAAGGTCCATCTGGATTGATGCTTGTGCTATACCACGAACCATCCGACGGTACACCAAGAATGTTTTCGCGACCTAAATCATATTCATGCCATGCGACATTATCATGTTCTGCGTAGCTAGTAAGACCAACAAAAACTTCATTGTTTGGTGCCCATGCGCGAATACCAACACCGCGCTTTTTACGCTTCGACTTCTTGCTACTACCACCACGATAAAACATTGTTACGTCAACCGTATATGCTTGACCAAGATAATGAAAAATATAACGCGCATACATGAAGTTGTGATGACTTTCAAAATGACCAATGAAACCCGGACTTGATGCATCCCAATTGTTCATGTAAAAACGTGCGTTGTCGTATGAATCAGGGAAAATCCAATAATTGTCTTTGCTCTTGCCCTTATCATTAGACCAATACATCGGGTAGATTATACCATCTGTACCAATATTATTCAAGTCTTGAATAGATAAACGTGTTGAATCGTGACGCGTATATTGACGCGTTGTGCCGTTGTCATTAAACCAACTGAATTGTGGTAAGTGAGTTGGTCGATGAAACGATGACATTATCCCGAATGCAGATTGAATTTGATTCAAGCTGAAATGATGTCCGGGTGTCATGTTTGCATGATTGTACTGAAAAGTCCATACATCATTAATCGGTGATGGCATTTTAACCTCGATATTCAATGCAAGATTTTACAACAGCATTTACCAATGCGTCAATTTTTCCTTGCGCGTTTGTGAGTTCTTTGTCGTTATCAATAAAGAATGGTTCCATGATAATCGCTGGCATACGTGTACCGTATAACTCGCTACCACCACGGTCAGATTTTACTTTTGATTTGATGCCGCGATTAGCATTACCCAATGCTGCGTTTACGTTGTTTTGCGCGATTGTAGCAAGACGCTTACCGTTCTTTGATGTCTCTGCATACAGCATTTCACAACCGCTTGCTGACGTGTTAAACGCGTTGCAATGCAGGCTCAGATAAATGTCTGGGTTTGCTTTGTTGATGTCTGCTGGTAGTTTACTGTAACCATTCAGACGATAAATCAATACGACATCAAAGCCAGCTAATTCAAGTTTTGGTTTAATCAGCTTTGCAAGTGCATCATTGAAATCATATTCTGATAGTTTGAATTTTGAATTGTGCGCACCCTTGTCACTTAGACTGTGACCGATACCTAGACCAATTTTCATAATGTTCTCCTAGTGTTTCTTTTATTTAGACGTAAAAAAAGAGCCAGTCGTTTGACTGGCTCTTTTAATGTCGGAGAATGAATTAATCGTCTATGTCTTTGATTACATCAGATTGTTCGGCTTCAAGTGCTTGCTGCTCTCGATTCTTTTTCTCTGCTGCTAGTGAATCCCAAAAACTACTATTCATATAAGCGGCACCACCATTACCAGCACCGCGACCTTTACGTGCATCATCCATTGTGTTTTTTCCTAATACATTTTGATTTGCTATTTTTGGCATTAGCATTTGCTTCATGCTTTGCCTTGTTGCCTAGACCAAACGCACGTTTTAAGTTGTGCTTTAGGTCTTTATTGACTTGGCGTAGATTTTCAGTCTCGCAGTCAAATTTCTGCTGTTGCTCGATTTGCTGCAATTTGTATCGAGCTTGTTGCTGTTCGAAAGTTGATGCATATGCAGCATTCATCATGCATAGCCAGATTGTAAACAGTGCCAGTAAAAGTGCTTTAGTTGTGTTCTTCAAAATGGAATACCTTATTTTCTTCTTCATTAATCGATAGTGCTAAAACTTCAACGCGTTCTGGTTTGATAGCTTCACACTTAATAAGAAGTTCAATTGTAATATCGAACTTTGCTAAAATAATTTCGGTTGTTGAATAAAGTGCATAACGAACATGATTGTAACACACTTCCAAAGTTTCGTCATCAGGTAAAACGGTTTTTAGTTCATTCAAATCATAAATGATTTCATCACCAACAGTCCAAGAACCGTCAAAGTTATTATTCAAACGAATCATTTATTTCCCTTTCAAAATAAGTATCGCACATCAATACCGAGCTTGTCAATATATTCCTTTAACTTGATGTACAACGGATTAGTGGTTGACCAACTTGACATATAGCGGCCCGGTTCATCACCATAAACAATCGCAGCAGAAAGAATATTTAAATCGTTTATGTAGATACCCAAATCATACAGTTCACCTTCAAATTCTTCTGTACCGAGATATACGCAATAATTCCACATCCATTCGCTTGCATGTGGGAACAATAATTTATCGCATTTTGGTAATGTTGAAATGTCAAATTTAGGATTAAACTTTTTCAAGTTCTCAAGCGTAAAATTTTCAGTCTCTTGCATATATCTCTCATAATTGGAACTGGTACCCGGAATCGAACCGAAGGATATACGGTTTTGCAGACCGTCACACTACCATTGTGTTATACCAGCATATATTCTATTTAGCTTTCAGGAAGTAACCACGCGGTGGTCTAATGATGCCAAGTTTTTTGCAACGTTTGTGTATTGCTTTATCAGATACACCAAACATAGTTGCAAGTTTCGTGGCGGGTAATTCCCAAACAAGTTTTTCTAATTCTTCTTTTGTTACTTCAAATTTCTTTTGTAATGCAGCCCTACAATCATTATCACAAAACACTTTACCGGAATGATTGTTATCAATTTGCGATTGTCCGCGTCGAACAGTATTACCACAAAAGCTACATTGCATTTCATGCGACACATAACCCAATTCTGCTTGGTGATGTCTTGCATGTTCGGAATGTGTCATCACCTCAAGATTTTCTGGTGCATTGTTTTGTCTGTTTTCGTCGATGTGGTGTACAGATTCATCACTTGTAACCCAACGTCCAATTTTCAAACTTGCAATATAACGATGAACAAACACTTTACCAGATTTACCACCTAGTGGGTGTTTTGCATCATACACATAAAAATAACCAGTTATACAATCCGGTGTCTGTTTTTCTAATGAAATTTTTTGCATTTTTTACTCTAAAGTAATGTGGCGCTGATGGCAGGACTCGAACCCGCATACTCCAATTACTCGTTTAACGACCGCTTAGAAGGCGGTTGAGATACACGAACCGATCACAAGTCGTACACAAAACCCTCGTATTCGGAGGGTCGTTAGCTTGACCAATTGCTAACATCTTACATGTGTACCCGCTAGAGTGTTCTATAAGCGACTTGGAGCCACCCAATTTAACGCGCTGCTTATCGAAGAACCGTTTTTCAGGCAATGATGGGCTTATTGTTTCTTCCGACACAATCTACACTGCCCTCTAGCATCATTTACTATTTAGTGCTTTCAGTTTTGCACAAACTTCTTGGTAGTCCATGTTGCGAACCAACGATTTAATCAAAACACGTTGCTCAATGTCCGTAACGTTTTCAAGCATAATCGCTTTTAAATTGTTACGCGCTTCAATTGCCTGTTTTACAATCCAGTTGCAATCCATCTTGATTCGTTGTTGATTTTTCATGTCAATTCCCTCACTGAAAACACTATTGTATACCAATTATCGCAACGTGTAAAGTTTAAACTGAACCTTTTTCGATTTCATTGAAAACGCCAACAGTAAACCCGTGACTGTAATACCCGCTATGCTTATTCGCAAGAATCAAGTACGCTTTGATTGGTTGATTTACACCGGGCATACATAGCGGCAGTGCGATTGCGCTGTCTTCATGGTGCGAACAATCAACCTTAATCGGTGTAGTGTGCTTAAATACCAATTCATGAAAATCTTTGATTGTTTTGTGCGTATCATACGCATCAAGCATTTCATTAGCTTTTGGGATTTCAGTTACGAACAACCAACGTGCGTACTCGCAACATTGATTTGATTCATCCCAACCAACAAAAACGTTGTTGTCATCGATGAAATTGATTTTACCTTTACGGTTAAAGATATGCATTTTTATTCCTAATTCGTGGTGGTATATAAACGTGTACACCATTTACTTTAGCATCGTACTTGTTGCACAGTTCTACACCATAAGTTGGTCGAATTTCCTCTAGGCAATCCATCACAAAAAGAGGGATAACTCGACTTTTCAAAACAGCCTGAGTGATTCCGTTCACCCAAATCTGGTCATGCTCAGAACGCGCAATGTCGTAACATTCTTTACATTCTTCCATTGAAATACCATATTCTTCACAAACATTACTCAGAATTTTGGCGTGAAATTCATCAGGCGTGTACAACAAAGAATCTGGATAATTCATTAAATATTTCCCATGATAATGTTCACAGTGCGTTTTAGTGCAGCAAAAGATGGTAGTGTTACGAAACGACCACCGCGCATTGCAGTCCATGTTTTTGTGTACTTATCGCGCTTGATAGTCCAACCATCAGCAGTAACAACAACAGATCCTTTCTTGATCTCATGCGCTTTGTAGTCGTTGAAATTCATAGCTATCTCCTCAATCAATAACGATATTATACACGATTTTTACCCCGGGTAAACAATTATTTGAAGGATAATTCAGAAAAACCAGTTTCAACGTTCCACAAGCGAATTACTTTGTAAGACGCAAGAACATCAAGACCACAAACAGCAACTTGTTTCGCATTAAACGCAAGACGCTTTTTGTACTCTTTTTCGAGAGCTTTAAGGCTTGCTGCGTAGCACAGAACTTTTTGTTCGCCGTTTTTCTCGAAAGCAATAACTTGAAAAGCTTGGAATGCATAGATCATTTTGAAACCCTCTGTAATCAATCAACAGAAATCATTATACACAGGTTGGGTCCCTGTGTATATGGTTTATTTCATTTTTCTTGTAGGAAATTGGTTGAAAAGTTTACCCAAACTAGACACGTTGATAATCATCTGAGTTTTCCATTTTTCAACTACATCGTTCTTGGTGACAGTAAGAACAGAACCATGCCAAAGACTACCATCCAATACAGCAGTATCACATTCACCAACTTTTGATTCGAGTTTAGCGACATATGCATCAAATGACACGCTTGCGCATTTTGCGACATCATCATAAATCCAGTCACTACTTTCTGAATTGATGTCCAACACTGAATAGTACCCATCAGCATCAATTCCCATCACAGCGATAGACCGTACAAAGTTTCGCAATGAATCTTGCTGTTTGTATTCAGCGCGTGACATATTCGCAGTAGGGCGCATGTCATCCCAATGTTTACCGATAAACTCGTTTTTCGCAGCACTAACACGATTTTGCATTAGAGCAACGGCACGTTCCATTGCTTCATTACGCATTTGTTCAACTGCTTTGGCGATTGCATTCATGATCTATTTCCTTTTCTAATTGCTGTCTCGATGAAAATCATTATACACAGAAATGAATCTGTGTGCAAATTATTTTACGAAAGTATAAAAATCAGTTTTTGGGCCTAGCTCTGGAATACCACGATTGACAATTACACCGCGCTCAAGCAAAGCAGCAACAACGCGCATTGCTCGGTCGAAATCACCAAGAGCAGTACAAGCATCATAGAAGCCGAAACCTTTATGTTTATAATTCACAGCAACAATTCTGCGTTCGATGTCGATTGAACGGAGAATTTTAGTAGCTTCGACTCGATTCATTTTTAATCCCTTCTAGTTGCTGTCTCGATGAAATTCATTATACATGGTTTACAAAGCAGTGCAATAGTTTTAGGCGAAAAAAAGCGACTATTTTCATAGTCGCTCGTTTACTAATCATCAACTTCGGCTTCGATGTTTTGACACATCTTTCGGCCTTCCTGTCGTGCTGCGTGACTTAGAGCCTTAGCAGCGCGTTTTGCATTGTATACTGTTTCATCACGTGTTCGATGATGTACATCATCAACAGCAATTGTACGACCAATATTTGATTCTGGGCTATGTACTTTCATATAATTCCTTTGCAAAAGAGGATTTCTGTTTGGTTACTTCTTTATTTTAACGTTGTGAATAAACCTTCCACAACAATCATACTGGTAGGCCTGCTCGGACTCGAACCGAGAATAAACGATTATGAGTCGGTCGTTTTGACCACTTAAACTACAAGCCCAATAGATCATTCGAACCAATAAATAGATGCATACAACAAACAAATAGAGGTTCGACAAAATGAGTAA
>JBOFQK010000159.1:0-1337 GCA_051660865.1 Culicoidibacterales bacterium
CTTACTTTAAAGGAGATTTTTTTTATGAAACAGATTCAATGGTTCCCTGGCCACATGAGTAAAGCTCGCCGTGAGGTTGAAGAGCGTTTGCCGATTGTTGATATGGTATTTGAGTTAATCGATGCTCGTTTGCCGTTATCTTCACGTAACCCGATGATTGATAAGATTTTAAACCGCCGCAATAAGCCGCGTTTAATCATTTTAACGAAAAAGGATTTAGCTGATCCTGAGATTACGAAGCAATGGGTAGCATACTTCAAGGCTCAAGGTCACTCAACGGTGGCAATTGATTCGAAGAATAGCCGTAACTTAAACCACTTAGCGGATGCTGCTAAGAGTGTAATGAAAGAGAAATTCGCGAAAGAAGCGAGTCGTGGGATGAAGCCTCGTGCTGTCCGTGTCATGATTGTTGGAATTCCAAATGTTGGTAAATCAACTTTAATCAATAAACTTGTGCACAAAAAAGTGACGAAAATTGGTGACCGTCCTGGGATTACGAAAACGCAACAATGGATTCGAATTCACAAAGACTTAGAATTACTTGATACACCAGGGATTCTTTGGCCGAAATTTGAAGATTACCGCATTGGTTTACGTTTAGCAACAACGGGAGCAATCAAAGATGATATTTTACCACGTGATGAAATCGTCATGTGGGCATTACGTTACTTCTTAGGACATTACCCAGGTCGTGTTGAAGAGCGTTATGGCGTTACAGAAATTAACCGTGACAATCTTGAAGAGATTTTACAAACAATTGCGAAACGTCGTGGAGCATTATTAGCTCAAGGTGAGTATGATTATGAAAAAGTATACCACTTAGTGTTAGACGATATTCGTAGTAACCGCTTAGGTGCGTATAGTCTTGAATCACCAGCCGATTATGCGGTTGATGCTGATGAAGAAACAGTGCTTGTTGATACATTAGCTGACGAAACAATTAGCGAAGATGCAAAAGTTGCTGTCAGCAAATTAGAGGGTGTCACAGCAGAAGTCAACCATGACTAAGCTTGATCCAACACTAACAGCGCTTGAAGCAAATGATGATTTATTTGCTTACGAACGTGCCGGTTATGCAGCCGGAAAACGAGTGATTGCTGGTGTTGATGAAGTCGGACGTGGTCCACTTGCTGGCCCAGTTGTCGTGTGTGCAGTCGTTTTGCCTGAAGATGTCACAATCCCAGGACTAAATGATTCCAAAAAATTAAGTGAAAAGAAACGTGAAGCGTTATACGAACAAATTGTTGAACAGGCGCTCGCGATTTGCTTAATCGAAAAAACCGCGGCTGAAGTTGATGCGAGTAACATTTATCGGATCACCCAAACCGCAATGTATG
>JBOFQK010000160.1:0-1966 GCA_051660865.1 Culicoidibacterales bacterium
ACCTTTTTCATCCGGGAAAATCCAAATTTGTAAAATTCTTGTTCGTTGTGCTCCGTAATTATGTTCACTATGCTCGACCCCAGACCCCGCACTCATATATTGGAAATTTCCAGCTTGAATCGTTTCTTCATGACCGAGACTATCGGCATGTGTCAAACTCCCTTCAATAATATAAGAAATAATTTCCATATCACGATGCGGATGTAAATCAAACCCATTTCCAGGCAAAATATAGTCATCATTGACAACTCGCAATACCCCAAAGCGCATTCGGTTTGGATTATAATATTCTGCGAATGAAAAATGGAAATGACTATCAAGCCAACCATGATTGACATGTCCATGTTCTTTATACTGATACTTTTTCAACATCCCATTCACCTCACTAATAAAAAGCAAGTGCAATTCTTATTTTAGCACCTGCTTATTGCATCTATTCTCGTGTTTGTTCTAATTGCGCTTCGGCTAATAAATTAATTAATGTCTTATGCTCTTGGTTTAATGCGTCAATCATTTCTTGTTCTGTCTTTTTTTCTAATTCAGCTTCAGCTAATAAATCAACTAGCACATCAATTTTTTCAAGTTCACGTTGTTCATTCAAATGGGTCATTTCTGTTTCAGCCAATAAATTAACAAACGAACTATGTGCTTGCCGTTCAAATTCAAGTGTCGTTTCAGTTTCAATTGCCGCTTCTTTCAGTTCATGCTCTAAACTCAACAAGTCACGTTCTAACATTTGCATTACCCGTGTTAATTGCTCGTATTCAGCAGTAATTTCGGTTAATGCTATCGGAGTTGTTGCTTGTTGTAATTTAACATTCACTGCTTGTAATTGTGTCGTTGCTTGCTCTAATTTTTGACTTTTTTGTTCTACATCTTTGAGTAACTTCACTAATTTCCCCATTGGTAAAACTCCTTTCGACTGTAAAAAACTATTTCTTTATTTTCAGTTTAACACCATTCTCTAATTATGTAAACGGTTTCTCTTAAACTTTAATCATCAAATTTGATACTTAAAACGATAGCGGAAATATAAAAAACTCGTCCCATGCTGATGGAGACTAATTAGTTGGGTATGTGGGTGCTTTTCACTCGTAAATGCTCGCTGAGTTTGACCAATTGTCAAACTCTCGCCACCAATATACACCCCTGATTGGGTGATAAATAGTTCATCAAGTAGCTCGGCTTCAATTAAGGCATGACATACCGTAGGTGATTCGACTAAGACTTTATTTAACCCACATTGTTTGAACAATTGAAAGACTGCTAATAATCCTTCATCTAACCTTGGGATCACATAGGTTTTTGCCTCATCTAATGTTTGAGCTGTTTCCAACCGCACAACTTCACGTCCTTGTAGCGTTAAATTGTGACAGCAAGCTTCAAACTCATGAGCTGTAGTCACAATTATGAGCGGAATTTCTGCTGTTTGAAATGTTTTATGTGTCCACGGAATATGCTGATGATTTCGTGTCATAATAATATTCCACGGAATTTTTTGTTGTTTTTGATTCAATCGAACTGCTTGTAAATGCCAATCATAAATATGACCAGTTAACTCCGGTTCTTGCACAAGTGTATTCACCCCAAAAATCAAACCATCACAACTCGTCCGTAATGCATTTAATAGCCACCAATCGAGCGCCGCCCCGTGATGATCACACTGATTCAATTTTGCAATCAGTGGGCCTTTAGGATTGTCCGGAAAGGCAATTCGTCCATCAATTGAAGTCACAAAACAACCATAAGTAATTGGGCGAGTTTGATCAATTTCACTAAAAAAAAGATTCTCTTGATAAATACTTTCAAAGATTGGATCAATAATTCCGCCAACTTGTTTACGAATTGGCTTTGAAAACAATAATTGTAATTTTGCTGTATTTGGTAAATCAGTTATCGGTAACATCTGCTTACTCCATTCTTATTTTTATTTGTTGATGTTTTAGACTCGAATCAACAAAGTGGC
>JBOFQK010000161.1:0-1155 GCA_051660865.1 Culicoidibacterales bacterium
AGGCCTGCTCGGACTCGAACCGAGAATAAACGATTATGAGTCGGTCGTTTTGACCACTTAAACTACAAGCCCAATAGATCATTCGAACCAATAAATAGATGCATACAACAAACAAATAGAGGTTCGACAAAATGAGTAATTCAAGCAAAAAATCAGAATACGTTCAAGCATGGCGACATCGCACAAAAGAAAAACTAATTGCAGGTATGGGTGGCTGCTGTCAAATATGCGGCTATAACAAATGCAAAGCTGCTTTAGAATTTCACCATATCGATTCAGACGATAAAGATTTTGCAATTGGTACAAGTCTAGTTGTGACATCTGGTTGGGATAAAATCATCACAGAAGTCAAAAAATGCATTCTACTATGCGCAAACTGTCATCGCGAAGTTCACAAACATATTACACAAATTCCAACTGTTTATCAACAATTTGATGAATCATTGATTCCTGAACGTGAACCGTTTAAATGCGAACAATTTGATGAATGTCCAGTCTGTGGGAAATCCAAACCGAAATTTAATATAACATGTTCAACAACATGCGCAGCTAAACATCGTACAAAGGTAGACTGGAATTCAATCGATTTAATCGCTCTCGTTGAAAGCAAAAAATACACTAACATTCAACTAGGTGAAATGTTTGGTTGTTCCGATGCTAATATTGGCAAGCGGTATCGAAAACTTAAAGCATTACAGTAACTTCAAACGCGTGATTTATTCACGCGTTTTTTATTGGTTCCGCCACCCAGAGTCGAACTGAGAACCTTTTGCTTACAGGGCAATTGCTCTGCCAATTGAGCTATAGCGGAATAATCTGGTGCGCCGAGTAGGAATCGAACCTACATAGACTTACTTTGATGCGGGAAATTTACAGTTTCTTGAGTTATCCATCACTCATCCGACGCTTTGATCTTGAAACGACTTTTTCAAATCGTTTCGTATTGGCTCCCCGGGCAGGGCTCGAACCTGCGACCTCAAAATTAACAGTTTTGCATTCTACCAACTGAAATACCGAGGAATAAATCATTCTATCATGTATTTATGCACGTGTAAACAAATGCAACGATGATAGTGTAATGTGTCAAGTGATGAAGTAATTGGTCAACGCCTATCATTGTCCAAAAATGTTTATCGCTTGGTTTCTGTTCATAGT
>JBOFQK010000162.1:0-1058 GCA_051660865.1 Culicoidibacterales bacterium
AATTTTGGAAATAGTTATAGTACGGGTCATTGGCATTGATCGCACTATTCGCAACTCCATCATTCATATCCGGTCCAATTGTTTCAGGATTCGTATAGAAATAATTCCCATCATAACTATAATATTTGACATTATCTTGGAGTTTATTATTTTTTGGCCCTAATTCTAACTTAGTCCCCCCCGATGACGGTGTTGTTAAGTTTTTACTAATATAGTGGACAAAATGGCCATTTTCATTGGCGTAATAACTTGGATTCACAACTTGGTTAGTTGAAACAAATACTAAATCCGAAGAAATTCGTAACCATGCAACTTTTCCAGCGACCATAATTTTCGCCGCATCACCTTGAATTGCTAAAACTGGCACATCATCAGTATAACACTGATTAATATATCCCACGGCTGTTCCTAATGAGGCATCACGGTATAAATCCGTATTAATATCACAGCCTGTGTACAAAGAACCATTAATCGTTTTGAATACTCGTGCGACATTTGAATTACTGTACGTGACCATTCCATTTTCATTAATAACAACAGCTTCTTCGCCTGAAAATAATTCAACTGTTTGTGTCAAAGCAACGGCTTCTTCATACGTTGGCTGCCCTTCAATAAAGAAGTATTCATTTGCTTCGTTAACCACTGCCACTTCATACGGCTGTGGTGATTGTGGCGTTAACGCTTCAAGTTCAGCGATTGCCGCTTGTTTATCAGCAACGACATTTGGATCAACATAGCTGCTTACTTGTCCCAAAGCAAATTCATTAACTTGTTCGACACCAAACGTTTGGATTAAAGTATCTGTCGTTTCGACCGGAGTTTTCTCGTACGGTGTACGTCCAGTTTCACCGACACTGTATAGCATTGGTGTATCTTCAACAATCACATCTTCTGTCTCCGCCTCAGGTTCGACTACTACACTCTCTTCTTCAACAACGACGTCTTCTGTCTCCACTTCTGGTTCGACTACTGTACTCTCTTCTTCAACAACGACATCTTCTGTCTCAATTTCAGGCTCAACTACTTCGCCCTCTTCTTCAACAACGACATCTTCCGCC
>JBOFQK010000163.1:0-87784 GCA_051660865.1 Culicoidibacterales bacterium
AGGCCTGCTCGGACTCGAACCGAGAATAAACGATTATGAGTCGGTCGTTTTGACCACTTAAACTACAAGCCCAATAGATCATTCGAACCAATAAATAGATGCATACAACAAACAAATAGAGGTTCGACAAAATGAGTAAAAAATCAGAATACGTTCAAGCATGGCGCACACGTACAAAAGAAAACGCAATTGCATGTATGGGCGGTTGTTGCCAAATATGCGGCTATAACAAATGCAAAGCTGCTTTAGAATTTCACCATATCGATTCAGACGATAAAGATTTTGCAATTGGTACGTGTTTAAAGAGTCCAAAAAGTTGGGATAAAATCATCACAGAAGTCAAAAAATGCATTCTACTGTGTGCCAATTGTCATCGTGAAATTCATCACGGTACAGCAACAATCCCAACTGTTTATCAACAATTTGATGAATCATTGATTCCTGAACGTGAACCGTTTAAATATGAACAACTTGATGAATGTCCAATCTGTGGGAAATCCAAACCGAAATTTAATATAACATGCTCAAAAACATGTAGAGCTAAACATCGTACAAAGGTAGACTGGGATTCAATCGATTTAATCGCTCTCGTTGAAAGCAAAAAATATACTAACATTCAACTAGGTGAAATGTTTGGTTGTTCCGATGCTAACATCGGCAAACGGTATCGAAAACTAAAAGCACTACAAGTATCTTCAAACGCGTGATTTATTCACGCGTTTTTTATTGGTTCCGCCACCCAGAGTCGAACTGAGAACCTTTTGCTTACAGGGCAATTGCTCTGCCAATTGAGCTATAGCGGAATAAATCATTCTATCATGTATTTATGCACGTGTAAACAAATGCAACGATGATAGTGTAATGTGTCAAGTGATGAAGTAATTGGTCAACGCCTATCATTGTCCAAAAATGTTTATCGCTTGGTTTCTGTTCATAGTATTTATTGACTCGAATTTTAATCAAATCAATCAAAAAGTGAACAACTAAATCGAATAGTGCTAATGCCAAGACAATATGAATACCAGCACAAAAGCATAGTTTAAAAATTGTCATGAATACAAACAAGATTGTATAAGTGAAAAGCGCGTGAACGGCAGCGTGTGCGAACAGCGGTTCGAACCATCCGTCGTCATCAAACTTTCCAAGCATGTATTTTGTTTGTAGCGGAAAATCACAGAGAAAATGCTTTATCTGAAAACAAATTATCAATGCAATAACATAATATATTAGAGTCATCATAATAGACCATTAGGCCATAAATCGTGTTTCATCTAAATCCCTCCCTTTCGTGTTTAGATCAAAAACTCTATCGTATCGGGCAATGCGCGATAAAACGAGAAAAATATCAAAGAATCATTGAGTAAAGGAAAGGTTTTGCGCTCATTCGTTCTTGTATTTTATTTAGATCGTGTGTTGAAAATCAACACATCACCACATTTGACCCATCAAGACAATGCTTGAAAACATGGCAAGTTTTATGATTTTGTGTTTTTAACGTGGTGATAATCAAGAACAGCCACAACTAGATCAAGAAACTATAAACATGCCGTATCGATTATAGCCCCCTCACTTACCACGGTAGTCACAGTATAACGATAACGGCGCCAATGTGGTGTAGGTAAGTGATGTGTATGATTGAGTGAATTATTTATGTAAATTTAATGTGTGATAAATGTTATTCACTCAAGATCGTAATAGATGAATATTGTATCATCTATTTATAGCACAGTAAACCAATAATTTACTTTAGCTTGTCTTTCCATTTTAAATCGAGTGGTTCGTAATATTCTTCAATTATAACAGGCTTAATGTCAAGCGTAAAGGGCTTTAGCATTTCCTCTGTTATTTCACCAGCACCATACGAAATCGTGATGTGTGGTTTGTATTCATCATAATCAGTCGTTGCACCAAGACTGATGTGTTCCGCAAAACGTTTTTGCAAATCATTTGAATACAATTTCCAAACCAATGCACTCTCACCTTCTTGCGTCTTGAAAACATCAGGCACAAAAAGATTTTTGATTTCAAAATCAACAGAAGTACCTTTGACATCAATATCAATGTGTTTTCGACTGTAAGTGATTGTCGTATGAATTTTATCACTTGGCGTAATATTTAGTACACCAAGTGATTTTGCTTTTTCGATTAGCGCAGCTTTTGTTTCTTCGCTGTATCGAACACCAACATATGAACCTTGTTCTTGTTTAGTTTCACTCAGAAACTGGCTGAACTTCATCTTGAACTTCTTCGGCTGGCGCTTTTGCTGCGAGTGCTTTCAATTCAGCAACACGCGTGATGTATGCGCTTGGGTCGTTCGCTTGTGATTCATCAAGACCGATTAGTTGATACAATTCAGTGAAAAACGATTGCTTGAAATCACGTTCTTGTTGAAGTGCTTCACTCAAATCAAATACACGAATTTTTAACGTGTCTAATTGTTGTTGCTGTTCGTTCATAATATTCCTTTTACCTTGTTGTGTAAGTGTTCTAACGTTTCATTGTTTTCAATTATAACATCAGAATCGATTGGTTGTAAACCAATTTCCGTAATATGTGTATCGTCTATATGTGTATTTAGACGCGTCACAAAAACAATTTTTGCATTCAAGTTTCGAAGTGCATCCATTTCATGAAGTTGTCGTACATCAGTGAAAATGTTGTGCATATCAGGCTTAATGCGACTCAGCGCACTATCTACCCAATAGTTTGTCTGTGCTTGAACAACAATATCAGTACCAATGATTTGCATGAGGCGACGAATCGACAAATGTTCTACTTGCGAATAAATCGCGCATAGCAACATCAAGTTGTTCACAATGCTGTCATCAAAATGATGTCTGTTGTTTGCGTGATTGAGTGCAACAAGCAATAGATGATAAACATCGGTTTCAGTGTAATCACCATCGAAAATTGTTTCGCGGTCATAACCAATTCCATTCATATCATCCATCGTGAAAATGCGATGTTGCTTTGTCAACGTTGCACCGTATGCTGTATTCAATGCAGCCAACAGACAGTCTTTAATCGGACTAGCGAACGCAATCAAATTTACGTTTTCCAGTTCGTCTTTCAACATAAGCGCAACGGTATCTTTACCGCTACGCTTTTTCCCACTAATACCAATAATCAAAATTATTTCCTTGTAAAAGATTTCATGTCACTTATTCGAAGTTTGCTAGGCGTTATTGTAACACCATTTACCACAATGTCAAAACTTTTGTAGTAAAACATAATATCTCCGACTATAGCAGGATTACCATCGTCTGTATACCCGAATTCAAGTTGACCTAGCGTACCGGGCCATGCATCTTTGAAAACGAACGTAGCAACAATTTTCTTCTTGCTGTTGTCGAGAATATGCAACTGCATTGTTCTTGGTCGTGAACCTTCGACTTGCGCAGTAGATTTGTTTTCTCTGTAGTCAACAATCGAAATCATCCACTTGAAAAGTTCCAAATACGCTGTCATGTCTTCATCTAGCAAGTATCGCAGATTAAGTGGTTCGAATCGCATAGCAGAGCCAGCAATATCACCCATCAACATCGGATTGATTGCAACTTTCGTTGGTTCGATTTCAACTGACGGAATCACAACATCTTGAAGGGCAAGTTGGAATCCCAGACTCTCACCTGAATCTGGAATGTCCAACCTAAAATTCGTCTTATGCTGTGAATTAGTTATTGCAACATCATTCATAGTTTTTCCTTATCGTGCTGTTGCACCGTAGTTGATTGCTGGTCGATATTCATCACCTTGGAAACCAAAGCCACCCGCAAACGTGTTGTTTGTGTTGTTGTTTGTAACGACTGCCGTATTCATTTGTTGCATCAATTGTGCTTGATGATTTACGTTTCGAATGTCAGCTTCTTTCTTGGCAACTTGTGCTTGCTTCGAATGAATCGCAACCTGCGTCGATGGTGTCGCATCCGTATCGGCGTGCAATTCCATTTTCGGAGAAGACTCGACATTCACATCACCTTCAATCGTTGTTGCACTTTCTGCCTTGTTCTCATTGTATTTTTCATACATGTAACTAGCACCTTGATACAAATCATATGCAAGCAAGCCCCAACCTAATCCCGGAACAGCTCTAGCAGCGATTTTACCAGCACCAATAGCAGCACCTTTAATACCGATACCTTTAGCAGCAGTCACACCTTTTTTCAACATACCACCGAGCTTAGAAAATTTACCTTTCTGTTTCGGTGTAGGTTTATCAGGTGTTTTACCAGATTGTGGTTTTCGTTTGTTTTTGTCTTTGTCTTTGTCTGGTGTGTCAACATCAGTTGGAACAGTCGTACCAGTTTGTGGTTGTCTATGAGTTGGTGGTGTTTTTGGTGTTCCGCCACCCATCATTGTCTTCAACAAACCAGCAAGTGCTAATAATGAACGAACTGCGGGTAAAAGTCCACCAATTAGACCCACTATGCTCCCAAGAACTGGCATCAACATCGCACCAAGTTTCATGAATGATGCAACTATACCAGAACCGATGCTAGAAAGCAAGCCAACGATTTTACCAGTGATTAGCATAGTCTTGAAACCATCTAACCATTTCATGAGACTACGATGGCGTACATCAGTTTTATCGCGTTCCATTCGTTGTTCGGTGCGTTCTTTCTTTTCATCTTTCGCACGAATAATCGTGGTTTCTTTCTCGGACTTTTCTTTTGAATTAGTCGTTGTATCGGTGTTTTGCATACGCTCAAATGCAGGACGTAACTGTGCTGTCTGTATAGCATGGTCGGTCGTTGCGGCGCGTTCAGCGCGTTTCTCACGTCTTGCGCGGCGGGTATCACCCACATGACCAGCAACAAACTTAGTTGCGCCTTTAGCCATATCATAGCCCGGAATCTGCGACATAAACGAATCAGCAAGACTAACAATTTTGTCAACTGATGAACTCACAGCACCACCAACAATCCTAGCTGTTGCGCTATCTGATTGACTCATGCGCTTGAAAATACGCATTTGATTTAGATTATCAACAAGTGACTTGTGATTTTTATTCGCGCTCTTGATATAGCTCTCTTTCATTTCCTCAAGAGTGCCAATACTACGCTTTGCAAATTCTTCAAAAGATTCAGGCAATTCAACTGGAACTGGTTTTTCTGCTTCTTTTGGCTTTGTTTCTTTTTGAACCTTTTCCATTAGTTCAGGATTCTTTTTAGAATACCGTCGAATTGGTCGTTGTTCAGATAGTTTTGCTTCGACTTCAATACGGCGCTGTAAAGCGTCATTGTATTTTTTAGTTACATCAGCACCAGCACTATTCAAATCGGTTGCATTATTGATAATGTTTGTCGATTTGTTTACTGCTTTGGTTTCTTTTGTAACTGCTGTATTGAGTTTTTCTTGACTTTTGGCAACATCTAATGTTGTGTCCGTATTAATGTCAAACGCTGTTGTTAGATTATCGGCACCCTTGCGAGTATCATCCAACTGCACAGCCAATTCAATTGACATATCATCAAGTTCTTCAAACTCGCGTCTTTGTACCATTACTGTTTCCCCTCATGTTCGCGTGTACGTTCTTTCAAATCAGAAATATACAACTGCGTGTAAATGGTTCGTTCGAAGGGCGTCATAAAATCAACTTCATCGATTGACCACCCTTCTTTATGCAATTTATAATTCAAATTGAAATATTCAAAAATCGTGTCATTTACGAGGGTTAGGCGAAAAAATCTGTCAATCCTTTCAACACAACAGGTTCTTGATGACCACATTTCGGACACTTAACTGGAATGCTGATTGTGACTTGCGGAATCTCACCAACAAAGTCAGACAGTTTTTCAAAACCTTTATCGTCAACATATTCCATGATTTCAGATACTTCTTCAAAATCAATATCGGTGCCGACTTTCATAACATCACCATTAAATTCAATTACATCAATGCATCGATTCACCATATCAAAAACATCAGATTCCTGCTTGATGTCGAAATATTCAGCTTCAAGAATATTCGGATAACGCATTTGAATAGTTAGACTATCATTCAAAACGATTCGATTTTCAACTTCATTTGAAAGTGTGACTGTATTCAAATTCACAACTACTTTGATTTCAGTATCACATGAAGTTTCTGTGCCGTCTTCATTCTTGACATTGTTTGTACACTTGAACATGACTGGAATTGTCGAAATACCTTTAGACAGTTTCCACAAGTTCAAATACAAATTTTCAATTTCAAAAATTGGCAACGTTTCAACATCAGTATCATCAAGTACACAACTTTGTAACACTTGAATCAAAACTTTTTCGTAGTTTGAATTCGCTTCATTAGCCATCATCAAGAGTTTATACTCTTTGACCAAGAAAGCACGTAGTTTAACCTCACGTCCATCAATCAACTTGACTGTAGTTTGTTGGACCATATTCAGCATTGCATCTTTATTAAATTTTTTCATTTTCACATCCCTCGGTTTTCTTATATTTATCAACAAATCAAGATCAAGATCAAGTGTGAGTGATCTTACTACGTCAGTAACGTATGATAAACGAATAATAAAATATCGTTACAAATCAAATGTTTAAGTTATCAACTCTTATTTTATTATATACTTGATAACTTTTACATGGTCATCTTATATGTGACGCGTAGCGTCAATGCGCTATGCGCATCATTTACTTGTTTAATTATTAATTCTTGAACTTTCTTGGTGGGTACATTCAATCGTATAACGTTCTAGTACACTTTGTATGTAATCACACTTGCAACGCGTTAGAACGCTTTAAAATCGCTTGAACGTGAGTTTGAAATCTGACAAATTCTTACATCTTGAAAACGTATTGTGTGTTGCTAAATAATAGAAAAGGAGACGACTATGGCATACAAAGGCAAATACTTTGTGAAAAACAAATCAAAATATCGTGGTGATGCATCCAATGTTACGTATCGCTCTAGTTGGGAAAAGTTCATCATGGAACTGCTTGACAACAACGAACAAGTGAGATGGTGGAGTTCAGAGACGACCATCATTCCGTACATGTCAACTGCTGACGGCAAGAAGCGTCGATACTTCATGGATTTTACTATTCAGTGGGATAACGGCGAACTGATGTTGTGGGAAGTGAAACCCGCGAAAGAAACAAGACCACCTGTACCACCTGCAAACATGACAGGCAAAGCAAAATCTCGATTCATGCAAGAAGCGTATACTTGGCAAGTGAATTATGATAAATGGCAAACAACTGCAAAGCTTTGTACTGATAAAGGGTGGAAATTTAAAATAGTGACTGAGCATACCCTAAGAAAAATGGGCATGAAAGGATTGACAAAATGATTTTTGAATCAATTGAATTGCCAGCAACGCCAGCAGAAAGACGAAACGCGCAACAATGGATTCAAATTGGTGTTGATTTTATGAAAGCGCGCAAAGAAAAACCAACACTGACTGGACGTGATTTCGCGAACATTCGCAATCTGAAATATGAAACGTTTAGGCGCGCAATGACAAAACACACAAATGCAATCAAGAAAGAATACTTGAAGCAAGTACCAAATAAAACCAAAGCGCAATGGGTTGCATTAGGTGTTGAATGGTTAGAAGCAAAAGAAAAAGGTGTTAGTGCTAAGAAGTTTACCGACGATTATAAGCTGAATTACGAAACTGCCACACGCGCATTTCGAAAATACAAAGTTGATATTGTCAGCGCGAAACTTGCGAAAGACGCTAGTACGAAAAAGACAAAATTGAGCGCAGCCGAAAAACGTGCGTTGATGTTAAAAAGCTTTAGGGATTCTGTTCGAGTTCGAGGTAAAGAACCTGCAATGAAATCTGAGCGCAAAAGCCAAGAATGGTTTAATTCGACTGTGAAAAAGAATATCAGAGGACATCAAGTAAGTCGCCCATCTGCTGGTAAAATATACGCATTCGCATATGACGCAAAACACAAAGCGACTTTACCATATTGGGATATGTACCCATTAATCGTGTATCTTGGTCAAAGCACAAAGAATGCGAACTTAATGGTTGGCTTGAACTTGCATTATATTCCACCAAAAGCGCGTGTCGAGTTCTTAGAAGAATTATTGAAGTACGCGTCAACAGATACAATCACAAATAAAACTCGATTGAAAATCAATTGGGATAAAGTGAAAAGTATGCGATTTGCAAAACACATGATTAAAACATACTTACCGAGTCACGTTAAAGGTACGTTTGTTGAAATCAAACCAGCCGACTGGGCTAATGCTGTGTTCTTACCAGTTCAACGCTTTGTTACTGGCGAAAATAATAAAACATACGCGACTCAGAAAGTTTGGGCGCAAAAATAAAGGATTATTATGGCAAATAATATCAGTACGTTGCTCACGGGTGACGTACCAGATTTTGCACGTTTTATGAAGGTCGTGCAAACACAAGACTTAGCCCGACCGAACTTGTTTTTAGTTCGGTTTGGCGATTTTCGTTCCACTATGAAAAATGACCAATTGCTTGACTTCACAAGTGATATTTTTGATAAAAGTGGTATTTCAAATTTAATACCCGGATTAGACGGTGACGCATATACTTGGAATCGAATTCAAGATATTGCATCAAATACAATTAGCAAACACTTACCACCAAATATCAAAAACATTTTAGGTGCATATGACCCATCGCTAATTCGAATGATTCCGGGTGGTGGGGAGTTTATAGATGCTTATTTTGGTGCTGGTTATGATGTTAATAAGGACTTGGCGTTGATGGTTAAATCCGTCAATTTACCGTCAAGCTCTTTGGAAACACAAGTAAATAAGACAGACAGAATGCCATTCACAGAAGTGAAAGGTCGTTCAACAGGCAATATCAGTATTACGTTTTATTGTTCACCTGATTATGCAGAGCGTAGACTTATGCTTGCATGGATGAATTCAGTTCACAACAACAAGAAAAACGTTTACAGTTTTTATCACAGTTATGCAAAATCAATTGACATCATGACACTTGACCGACGCGGTCGAATTGTTAGTGGTGTCAACGGTGTAGGTTGTTTCCCAACGAATGTCGGTGAGGTTGTTTTCGACGTTGAAAATGGAAATCAAGTTAGCTTGTGCACCGTCGAATTTAGTTGCTCAGACGCAACGCATATTGGTCTACAACCAAAAGACAATTTGATTGATGATTTGGAAAGCGTAACTCAGCGAATTTTAAAAGGACTTAAAGGGATTGTATCATGATTGATTATAAGAAAATTGCAGAATTTAACAAACTGAGTGCATCGAAAGCAAAACTTGCACTTGAAGCATACGGCAAAGAACTCGGTATTGATTTAAAGCGCAATAAGAGCTTTGATAAAATGGTTCAAGATTTGGAAGCATTTGTTGCACCACAAGAACCTAAACACGAAACTGTTGTCGATATTGTCGAAGAAACAAAAGAAATTAAAGACCCGGTGTACACAACTGAAATGCTCAAAGCACAACCAACTGTTGAATTCGACAAAGAGTTTTTAAAGCTGGTTAGCGCGATTAAGACAGACAGCCGTTATGTTGTGCGCTATGTGACTCCAACGTTGAAATTAAACTGGTTACAAGCGTCACAATACGTATTTGGTGTGAACAACGATGAACTCATTCAAGCACTGTTTGACCATATGAAACAACCGAATTGGATTTCAGCACGTCCGAAAGATGAAAAGTTTTTCCAAGAACTATCAATGTTACTTGAAGTCATTAGCTTGTGCGAATTGCGCTTGCACAGTCCACGCACTGGTTTGACTCATTCATTCACAGCTCAAGGCGCAGTACCAACAAATGTAGTTAAACGCTTCTAAGGTAAAAAATGAATCCAAAACGAACTCCTAATGTGAGAGGATTTGAAACGGGGTTGTGGAAGTTTATAAACGTCCGCAACGCGTTTATGTTTTCTCAGTCTGTGCGGTACGATTTTGTTACTGCATTAGAAACACATTTCGAAGCGCATCATTCTCACTGGTTGTATGCTGAACCAGCGGCAGAAGGTGTATATGCAGAGCAACATAATCAATTCATCGCGGCAGTACAACAACTTGTACTTAATATGCCGTATCGTGTGATTATGAATGGTTCGCATGGTGAAATGTGGATGATTGATAAAGACGATATTAAAATTGTCAATTCATTTGATTATTCTGCAACTGAATTGCCTCAAGTAACAAAACAACCAGAAAGCGCGGAAGTGTTTGTTGGTGATAATGTTCGCTTTTCGACACGCGCGGTCAATATTGATTTTTATGAATGGGAAATCTCTGCTGATAATGGTAAAACATGGAAAGCAACGGGAATCATTGATAAAGATTATGAAATGCAAAAAGTATTGTGGTCCGATAATGGTTTAATGATTCGCGCTCGATTTGAAGGAACTCAAGTAGTTTATTCGAACAATGCTCGTTTATCTGTGTACACACATATCGAATTCACAAAACAACCAGAAAGCGTAATGATTATGGCTGGTGAAGTCGCTGAATTCAGCGCAGAGGCAGACGGTCGAAATATCAAATGGGTTTGGGAACAACGCACTAAAGCAAAACCTTTTTGGACAATTATTGCAACTGATGTCACAAGCATTAAAATTGAATCTGGTGAAACTGATGCACTTGACAAATCCGAATATCGATGTACAATTTCAACAAACAAAGAAACATTTCATTCTGATGTAGCAGAATTGACGATTAAACCAAGTCCACCAGTAATTGTGGTACAGCCAAATAATGTGAATGCATATGCAGGTAAAAATGCAAACTTCACTGCCCGCGCTATGCACTTTACTGCTGTTGAATGGGAAAAATCAACTGACCGCATTAATTGGGAAATGACCGGTGTTTATAGCACTGACTTGATTTTGCGAGGTGTTACTGTTGAGGATGATAATACATATTATCGCGCTCGATTTGAAGGTCTAGGTACATTATATTCAAATTTCGCAGTATTGCGCATTTTTGATGAAATGATAATCACACAACAACCAGCTCCAGTTCACACGCAATTGGGTGGTGAAGCGACTTTTAGTATTCGTGGTACACACATTAATCAATATCGTTGGGAGCGCAAGCAACCTGATTCTGAGTCGTGGACGCGCATTACAGAAGGTCCTAGTGCAACGCAAATTAAGCTATCTAAGCTTGATATGACGTATAACAACAATCAAATTCGCTGTGCAATTACTGGTGAAGTTGAAACGATTTATTCTGATGTTGTTATGCTGACACTAGACGTTCCACCAGCACCTGTCGTAACTGAGCAACCAAAAGATGCTGTTGTGTATATTGACACTGAAATTCGACTTTCAGGTAAAGCATTGAATGCACTACGGTATGAATGGGAAAAATCATTTGATGGTAAAGAATGGTCCAAGACATATGTAATCAATGAGGATTACGTCATTGAATCGGCAACAACACATGATAATGACACTTACTATCGAATTCGATTTGAAGGTTCTTCTGCTGTATATTCACATATTGCACACGTTGCAGTTTGTCGAAGAATGACTGTTACCGACCCAAACGATACATTAGTTGAAATTGGCGCAACTGCTAGTTTTTCTAGTGGTGTTCAGAATGCTGACCGTCGAGTGTGGGATAAGCAAGACCCCGATTCAACAGTGTGGGAAGAATACGACGATGACATCGAAACAATTACTTTCGAAAACGTTCAGTTTAGCCAAGATAAAACGAAAGTGCGAATTCGTGCGATTAATCGTATCGAAACAATCACTTCTGCTGTAGCTGTCTTGAATGTGGTACCTCCAATCCCAAGTCCGATTGTGACGAAACACCCACAAAACACTGCTGCTGTATATGGTGGTGAAGCTAGATTTATGTCAACTGCTGACCATGCGGTTTCTATGCAATGGTACAGTTCAGTCGATTTGGAAGAATGGACCGCTTTGGTTGGTGAAACATCAAATGAACTTGTTGTCAAACGCGTTACAACTGATGATGACAAAAAGCATTATATTGCGCGGTTTAAAGGTGAAAACCCGGGTGATTATGTTGATTCGTTTTCAGCAGAGCTACGCGTTTATTCTGCAATTGAAGTCGATAAGCATCCAGAAGATGTTGTTGTTGACCTTGACACAGAAGTAAGTTTCATATATGAATCACGAAACGACCGTTCGCGCAATTGGCAATATATGCTTGACAACGAAACTACATGGACAAACTTACCAAACGAAACAACGAACGTGTTTACCACAATCGCGACTATTGATAAGAATGGCATGAAAGTTCGCGCTAAACTGTCTTCACCAGTTGAAACTGTTTACACTAATTCTGCATTCTTGTACATCAAGGGCATGACTCCAAAACCTGTTGTTACATTGCAACCAAAAGACGTTAAAACGTATGTTGGTGAAAGAGTTGTTTTCAGTTCAAGTGCAACGCATGTTGATACGTATGAATGGGAAACTTCAAACAACGCAAGAGCATGGACACCGACTGGTGTATTTGACCAAGATTTGGTGTTTGAACAAGTCGAGTATGCAAAGAATTTCAGCTACTATCGCGCTCGTTTTGAAGGTTCTGAAATTGTATATTCTGACTCTGCATTGTTAAAAGTGTTCCATGCGCTCACAATCACGCAGCAACCAGAAAACCAAATCGGTTTTATTGATGACAAAACATCGTTTGAAATCGCTGGTACTGGTATCGAACGTTATATTTGGGAGCAAAAATTAAGCACTGAATGGAAAGTAATTGGTCATGAGCGTGTTTTAGTTCTTGACAATTTGAGTGAAGACATGAATAATAGTCAATATCGTTGTATCGTTTCAAACGAACTCGACGAAATTGTTTCTAATGTCGTTACACTGACTGTTCAAAAATCTCCACCTCCAGAAGTTATCTTACATCCACAAGAAACTGTTGCTTGGGTTGGTGACAATGTTGTGTTTACAGCAGACGCTATCAATAAAATTGATAAAATCTATTGGGAACGCGAACGCAGTAGTGGTAGCGAATATAACAAGTATGATGTAGACTCGAAAGAATTTGTGATTTCAAATGCTTCAAAAACTGATGGTAACTTCTATTATCGTTGTGTATTTGTTGGTTCAGAAGAAGTTAGAACTGAACGGGCATTACTCACTATAAAAGAGTTTATTAAAATTCATGGTCATCCACAAGACGTAAGTGGACCTGTTGGTGGTTACGTTAGAACAACAGTGAATATCTTATATCAAGACAAACTGATGTGGCAGATGTTAAAAGCTGGCGAAACTGAATGGATTGATACTGGACACAATGGTATGCAATGGGGTGCGGACATCACGTCCGATATGAACGGTGCAAAAATTCGTGCGAAAGCATGGACAGAGCGTGAAACTGTTTATACAAATGAAGCAACAATCACAATCGAAACTGATGAATTGCCCATTATCAAACCACTTGATACTGAAATATTTGTACCAGTTGGTAATGATTTTGTTTATAAAGTTGATGTTGAACTTGCAAACAACTATCTATGGGAAAAATCAATCATACCGGGCGAATGGTACCCAGCAGGAACTACTAGAAACTACATGGAAGATTTTGTGTCGTCTGGTGGTAATAAAACTCTGCGACTGAAAGCAACAAATCAGAATGGTACCACAATCTCAAATGAATGCAAGATGACCGTGTACGACAAACTTACAGTCACATCAGACTTGAAAGACCTGAATGATTTCAAAGTTGGTGACACTATCACTATGACATTCAGTGTGACGAATGCCAAACGTTATGAATGGTGGAAACTTAGTAAAGGTTCCGAAACGTGGGAAAAGATAAGTAGTTCATCACATACTATTAATATGGGAAGTGCGAATTTATCTCACAATGGCATGAAGTTCAGAGCAACAGCATATGGACAAAGTGACATTTTGAGTGTCGATTCATACGTGGCAACTTTGACTTTGGATTTACCTCCTACACCGGAAATTATTGAACACCCAGAAACACAGAATGTTATTGAAGGTGTTGATGTGACGTTTACATCACGCGCAAATAACGCTGTTGAAGTCTGGTGGGAATCAAGTCGTGATGGTATTGAATGGAAAGAAGAATGGAACGCGAATACTGAAACTTTTGTGATTAAAAATGTAACAACATCAAAACACAAATGGTATTATCGCGCTCGATTTACAAGTTCCGATGTAGTTTATTCTGACCCTGCATATCTTGGTGTTTATCGCAAATTGTCTATTTCGACACAACCAAATGATGTTAGTACGACAATTGGTGGTAAAGCGTATTTCGGTGTTGCTATCGGTAGTACAACCAATCGACGTTGGGAACAACGTAAGAAAGGTGAAACAGAATGGACATTTACAGGTGTTGATAATGGTTCGATTACATATGAACCTGTGACTGCTGATATGCATGAAATGGAAGTTCGTTGTGCATGTTCTACACCAGCAGAAACGATTTACACTGACATTGCAAAATTGTACGTAACTGACTTGTAACTAAATAAGTAGAACGGGCTAGATTCGTCTAGCCCATTTTACATTGAAAATGATATGAAGTATTTTCTATTAATTAGTAAGGAAAATCATAATCATGAAACAAAATTTTCTCAAACAAATAAACAAAATCATCGCTGATGAAAACAAGGGTGAACACTGCCCTCGTGGATTCGAGGATGGTCTGTGGAAGTTTTATAACATTCGCGATTTGTTTATGTTTTCTCAATCTGTGCGCTATGATTACGTTCGTGCGTTGGTTCGCCACTACGATATTCATAAGACCGCATGGTCAACAACCGAACCTGCTAGTACGGGTTTACGTCCAAAAGAATACGATACATTCATCAAACTTGTTCAAAGCTATGTGGTCGACCAACCGTATCGCGTATTAATGAACAGTTCAAATGGTGAAATGTGGGAATGCTTGCCTGACATCGTTCACATTTTCAACGCGTTTGATATGGGTGGTCAAGACAAAACTAATTTCCGAATTTTAGAACAACCGTCTGATAAAGTCATTTTCGTAGAAGAAAATGCATTCTATTCTGTAATCGCAGAAAACTATGTGTCATACGAATGGGAATCAAATCGCGAAAACTGTAGCGCAGGTCAAGTTGATGGTTGGACTCCGATGGGTATTTTCGATAAAAATCTATTGATTACTCGTTGCTTGATGGGTGAAGACAATCGTAAATTCCGCGCTCGTTTCACGCTATTGAATGGCAAAACTGCTTATTCACGCGCAGCACAAGTAAACGTTTGTACTCACATTAATGTCGAAAAGCAACCAACGTCTGAAATTGTTGTTGTTGGTGATAAAGTCGCATTTGAATTTGGTTACACTGGTATCGCCCAATCAATTTGGCAAGCATTGAAACCCGGTGCAACTGAGTGGGAAGAAGTTATGCGTGGTGCAACTCGATACATTATCGAAGAAACTACACCAGAACATAATAACATGCGCTTCCGCGGCGTTATCGTGAATTTGCTAGAGCAAAAATACACAGACATTGTTACATTGACCGTGTATGCTCCAATTGTAATCACAAAAGATTTGGTTGATATTACTGTCGAAGAAGGTGGTCGTGCCAAGTTTGAAATCGAATACACCGGTGGTGTAACTGACATCACTTGGGAACGTAAAGCTGCTGGTAGTGATGATTGGGTCGCGTTCCGCTGGGGTACAACCGAATACACAATCGATGAAGTGCAACCATGGGAAGCTGGTGATTGCTATCGCTGTATTCTGAAAAATGAAGCTGAATCAGCTTGGTCAAATGAAGTCTTTCTTGACGTGAACGGTGAATTCCGAATCATCAGACAGCCACGCACAAAAAGAGCATCATATGGTATGCCACATGAATTTGATATTCAATATGGTGGTGGTCGTTATGTGACTTGTCAATGGCAATGGCAATCCGCTGAGGGTACGCCGTGGTATGACCTTGCGGACGATGCAAAATCAAGAATATACGTCAATCCACGTTGTACTGATGGTACAGCAGCGCGGTATCGTTGTGTACTCAAAAAAGGCGAAGTGACGATTGAAAGTGATGTTGTTGCACCAACATTTGGTTTGAATATCACTAAACCTGTACCGTCACAAGTGTATGTTTCGTCTGGTGACGTACTTAAACTCGGACTTGAACATGATGGTAATCCTGAGTTTGTTACGTATAATTGGACTGTTATGGGTGCTGGTATTGTTTCAACAGAACCAGAATTTGTTCTTGATAACGTTACTGGTGATTTTAACGGTAAAACTATTATGTATTACATCAGAGACAAACGCACTTCACCACCATCAAAATCTACAACTGTCAATGTGAATAATCCAGTTAAATTCACAAAACAACCTGTTGATGTTACTGCTGAAATTGGTGAAGTTGCACAATTTGAATATGATTATACTGGTGGTGATGCAATTGTTAAACGCACTGCATGGCAAACAATCGCATCTGATGGTCGTTGGATTGACTTAGATGGTCAGACTGAAAAAACGTTGATTTTTGACTCAGTAAGTCTTGAGGATTGCGGTAAATATCGCGCTGCTGTTTATGTGTCTGACAGTGGTAAGTTTGTTCACACTAAAGAAGTCACACTGAGCGCAGCAACATTTGCATTCATCTTTGAACCAGCAGATACAACAGCATTCGCCACAGAACAAATCAAATTGAGCTGTGACTTTACTGGTGGTGGCTTTGCACCGTCGATTCACTGGGAAATTCAAAAATCAGGCGAATCAACTTGGGAACCTTTGTATGGTGATGCTAGTAAGAGCTATATCAAAGACAACGTGCCTGCTGATTGGAATAATGCGTCGATTCGTGTTCGTATCTACAACGGTACTGATACAATCATTTCGCGTGAAGCCAAACTAACAATTAATGAACACATTCGTATCATTACACAACCAGTTGGTGCAAGACGCCAAACAGGTGATGATTATGAAATGAGCGTTGTTTATGAATTGTTTGACAAAACTGATTTTGCATTTTCATACTGGGAAGTAAAACGCCCCGGCGAAGACGAATGGATTCCACTTGATTACTATGATGAATATCATTTAAGCAAAGTGATGATTCGTGCGTTGGATGAACAAGACCACTGTGCTTGGTTCCGTGCTAGAATTCGTTGCAAAACTGCAACAGTCTACACAAATGAGGTACAAATGCTTGTTGATGAAATTCGTTGTAAACCTGCTGTAGCGCGTGACCCAAAAAGTACGCTTATTGTTGGTCCACGAATGCACAAATCGACTGCAAGTATGAAGTTTGCGGATTTCTATGTTTGGGAAGCAAAAGAGCCAAACACTGAAAATTGGTATGTCGTTGATTATTCTTACAACAAAAAAGAAATGAATTTCGACATGATGCCGTCACGTGATGGTTTGAAAATTCGCATCACAGGTGCTAATGATAAGGGTCGCACTTACTCAAAAGAAGCAACATTGAGCTGTATACCCAATCCAGAGCATTCAGAGCTATAAATAAGTAAAAAGAATCCGCTTGGCGTAAAAGTCAAGCGGATTATTATTACAAGGGAAAATAAAATGGAACAAAATTTAGTATCAAAGTGGTTTGAATACACAATCCACGTTCCGAATGGTTTTGAAACAGGTGTTTGGGAATTCAAGAACATTCGAAATAAATTTATGTTTTCGCAGTCGGTTCGTTATGATTTCATTGATGCATTATTGTTGCACTTCGAAAAACATTTGAAACACTGGACAACAAAAGAACCAACCGCAACTGGTTTCATGGCAGAACAACATAATAAATTCATTCGCGCAATTCAAGAATTTGTTCTTGCGTCTGACACACCAAACTGTGTTATAATGAATTGTTCTCATGGTGAACAATGGTCGTGTACTGTAGACCTAATTGATACTTCAAACGTGTTCAAATTTGAAAGTTCAATTCCGACTGAACCAATTATCACACGTCATCCAAAAAATGCTGATGTATTCATTGGTGACGAAATCATTTTTTCATCGACTGCATTACATGCTGATGTATATGAATGGGAAAAATCTGACAATTATGGTAAAGATTGGATTAAGACTGGTGTTTTTGACCAAGATTTTGTAATCAAAAAATCTGAGTTAGCAAAAGACAACGGTCGCATGTATCGCGCTCGATTTGAAGGTCTAGGTACAACCGTCTATTCAAAAACAGCAATGATTACACTGTATCATCGTATTGCAATTTTAACGCACCCAAAAGACGTTGGTGTTAAAGAATACACAAGAGCAACTTTCTCGATTGAATTTGTTGGTGACGCGCCGGGTATCGTTTGGCAGCAAAAAACAAAATCAAATCCAGTTTGGCGTGAATACGCAAGAGACGTAACATCGATTACGATTGACTCTGTTGGTCCAGAATTGGATAAATCACAGTATCGCGTTGTCGCATCGACAAAACTTGAAGTCATTTATTCGAATATCGCTACATTAAACATCGTTCACATTCCAGACCCAGTTATTACATTGCAACCAAAAAATGCAATCGAATATCTAGGCACCGAAATTCGATTTAAAACTGCCGCTGATAACGCGACAACATACGAATGGGAAACGTCTCACACAGGTCGCGGAAATACTTGGGTACCATCTGGTGTTTTTGACAAAGACTTGGTAATCACAGCAGCGGAAGCAATTCATAATGGCTTGCATGTACGCGCACGATTTGAGGGCACAAAGACGGTTTATTCAATCTCTGCGAGTACGTTAGTATTGCCGATGATGATTATCACGCAAAACCCTTACGATGTAACAGCGCCGATTGGTTCGTCTGCAACGTTTACTGCTAAAGTAGATGGTGCTGATAGTGTTACGTGGGAACATAAACCACATGATTCAGACGAATGGACTGAATATGTTGAAGGTCGTCATCAGCTTGAAATTCACGTACACAATCTGACATTATTGATGAACAAAACAATGTTTAGACTTGTTGCTGTCAATCAGAAGGAAACGATTCGTTCGACTTCTGCAACATTGACCGTAGATGAAGTTCCTGCACCGGAAGTGACATTGCACCCACATTCTGTTAAAATGTATACAAACAAAGACCATACATTCACAGCGGCAGCAAATCATGTTAAGCGATATGAATGGGAAACATCTACTGACGGTCACAATTGGACTGGTCTTGATGTTTGGGATAAAGATTTGGAACTCAAAAAAGTTCAATCGTCTTTGAATAATACACATTATCGAGTTCGTTTTGAAGGTACAGCAACAGTTTATTCGAATTCTGCTTTATTGCAATGCTATCGCGAAATGGGTATTACAACACAACCACAAGACGTAACTGCGTATGTTGGTGAAAATGCTATCATCGAAGTTGGTGGATTTAATGCTGATTCAATCACTTGGTATCGAAATTTGCATGGTTCACAAGATTGGACTAAATGGGCAACAGGTACACGCGTTTACCTAAGTAACGTACAACTTGATTTGAATCAAGCTCGGTATCGTTGTGAATTTGAATGTCCTGTTGAAATTATCACATCTGATAGTGCAACATTGACTGTGTTGGAAAAACCTGCTCCTGTTGTAACTGTTCAACCAGAATCACAGAAAATATATGCACTTTCTGGTGCAGTTCGGTTTACTACTGCCGCGTTACACGCTGATTCATATGAGTGGGAACATTCAAAAACTGATGGTTCTACATGGGAAGCTACTGGTGTATTCAATGAAGACTATGTAATTGCGCGTCCTACTGGTAATGATGATAAACATCAATTCCGCGCACGTTTTTCTGGTAAAGAAACTGTTTATTCAGACGTTGCAATACTTCGGGTTTACAGTGAAATGAAAATTACACGACAACCAGAAAACAAAAGTGGTCGAATCGGTGAACGTGTTACGTTTGACGCAGGTTTCCAAAATGCTGGTTCAATATCTTGGAAAGAACGCAAAGTTGGTGCAACAGAATGGCGCAGTGTTGGTTCAACGTCAACGCTGTATATCACAATTGGCGACGAAACGTATGATAATGCAGAATATCAGCTTCATATCACAAATGATATTGAAACGATTTCATCAGACATTGTTCACTTGACAATTTTGCCTGATGTTGAACCTGAGATTGTTGTACAACCAAAAAACACATATTCATTTGCAAATGAAATGCTGACAATTGCTTGCGAAACAAAAGATGCACTTGTCAAACAATGGGAACGCGCTTATAATTTCCGACCAGATACTTGGTCTGATATTCCGGGCCAAACAAGTGATTATCTTGTTGAACCAATGGCAACCGCATACGATTATAATGATTGTAAGGTTCGTCTTCGAATCGAAAACGGTTCTAAAATTGTGTATTCTGAACCTGCTAGTGTCAATATTGTTGAACATTTGGGTCCATTGACTAATGACTTGGAACCACTGTATACTGGTGCAATTGGTACAGAAGCATATCTTTCTGCATTCTGTTTAAATGCATCGGCATTTTCTTGGAAAATGAGACGTCCGGGCGAGGATGAATGGAAAGAAGTTAAAACTCTTACATACATGTACACCCACGACTTTACCGAAGAAGATAATGGCGTAAGAATTCGTTGCGATTTGACAAATAACATCGAAACTGTGACTTCACAAGTTGCGCAATTCATCACACCCGGTACACCCGAGATTGTGAGAGACTTACCAAAAGAAGTCATGGTATATCTTGATGAACCGTTTGTTGCTGAAATTGACAATAAAGGTGGTGTTTGTACTTGGGAGCAATCGAATAATCAATCGTCATGGAATCCCGTGTATGAAAGTGATGGTTCTGGTACAGTTGTAATCGAAGACTTGGAATCATATGACAGATTTGGATATTTCCGCGTCACAGTTGAAGGTAATGGTAGTTCAATTATGTCAACTCCGATGTATGTGAAGGGATATTTCAAACCAGTGATTTACAATCAACCACAAGACACAACAGCATCGGTTGGAAATACGGCATCATTTAGAATTAGTTGCGCAAATCAAGTCGAAATTAAGTGGTTTATGCAAAAGGCTGGTACTTCTGAGTGGATTGATTGTGAATGTGATTCAACGCCATATTACATTAATGTTACGGCAGATTTGAATCAAGCGAAATTCTATTGCTCGTTGAAATCTGCACTTGGTGAATGGTTTGATTCTGAAATCGCAACATTGACAGTTGTATAAATAATACAATAACAATTGATTCGGCACTGAGCAATCGGTGCCGAATTTTCATAGGAAAATAATATGTCAAAGAAAGATTTTCTTGCACAGATTGAGCAAGAACTCGCGGAAATCGCTGCTGCGAATCCTAGACTGTCTGGTTGGGATACCGGTATTTGGGAGTTCCACAACGTTCGTGAATTGTTTATGTATTCATACTCAATTCGTTATGATTTTGTGAATGCACTTCATGCACACTATATCAAGCACAAAGACCAGTGGGCACACACCGAACCAGCGGCAGAAGGTGTTTATGCAACACAATACAACACATTCATCAAGGAAATGCAAAAGCATATTCTTAATGAACCATTTGCTGCATTCTTTAATGGTTCAGAAGGTGAAATGTGGTTAGCTAATGAAGACGTTATCCGTATTTCGAATGCGTTTGAAATGAAAATGCCACCACGCATTATTCGTCAACCCGACCCAGTTGTTGATATTGGTTATGGTGCACCAATTATCATCGATTTTGTCGTTAAAAACGTTGATACGTATGAATGGGAATCATCGACAAATGGTTCAACTTGGGTGTCAACTGGTATTTTTGATACAAACACTGTCAAGAGTCGCGCAGATTGGCCAGATAAAGGTATGTTCTATCGCGCAAAATGTTCAGGTACCGAAATCATTTATTCTGATGTTACAAAAATTGAAGTTTGGGGTAGTGTATCTGTTACAAAACAACCAGTCGATATTACTGCAAAAGTGTACGATAAAGTTGTGTTTGAAGCTAGTGGTAACTCAGGTACATCGCGCTGGGAGCAACGTCTGCCGGGTGGTGATTGGGTTATCGTTAAAGTAGAAGACCGCGCAACAAGTTCTTACACAATTGATTCAGCAGGACCAGAACTTAATGGCGCAGAATATCGTTACACGATTTACAATCCTATCAATAGTGATGTTTCGAACATCGTAAAATTGACGCTCAATACAGCAGCGCGTGACCCAGTTGTTTCAATTCATCCTAAAGATGTTGAAGCGAATGAATCAGAATATGTATTCTTTGAATCATTCTCACCGAATGCAGAACGCACCCATTGGGAAGTTTGTGTTGGTGAAGGTGCGCAATGGGAAAAGGTTCTTGAATCTGATAATCAAACAAAACTGAAAGTTCGGACATCGATTCGAACAAACAATAATGAGTACCGTATGGTTGCTTGGAATCCTCTTGGTATCGAGAATTCACGACCAGCAAAACTGAAAGTATTCATTATGTAAAAGTCATGGGTGGACATTTCGTTCACCCATTTTTATAACACAAAAAGGACAATATCATGGCTACATTAGATATTTGTGAAAATTTTGTGAATGCAATGCAAGGTAAAGAAGTTGTTTTGAATAATACAAGCGACTTGAATCATTACACATGGTACAAATCGTTTAATGGAAAAGCGTGGGAAAACATGTATGTTTCAGATGAACCTCTGAAATTTGTTGCAAATCTCACAGATTATGGTACAATGTATGCAGTCAAACATGATGATGAATATTTCAGCAAGTATCGCTTAGGTGTTTACTTGCCAATGAATATCACATCGAATCCAAAAGATGCGGTTGTGTCGCTAAATGCTGGTGTGAAATTCACAGCAACATGCGAACATGCAAATAGTGTTCATTGGCTTCAAAAGTTTGATAATACTGACTTGTGGGTTAGAACGTACTCGAAAGGCTACGACACAAATACACTGACAGTCACAGCGCAAGAATTTGACGATAAATCGCAATTCAAAGCAGTGTTTGTTACACCAGTGGAACATGTTATCACTGAACCCGCAACGCTTGTTGTTGATAAAGAAACTCCGTTTCCGAAAATCGTTAGACAACCAGCGAATGCATATAGTCAGCGCGGCAATTATGTTGCGTTTGCACCTATCTGTATGGATGCAGATACACACGTGTGGCAGAAGTTTGTAGAAAATCAATGGTTCGATTTGACGTATTTGCATGAAATCATGTATTTCAAATTGGACTATGATACAATGGGCACTCAGTATCGTTGTAAGTTCACAAACAAGCATGGCACTGTGTATACAAACGTTGTTCAAGCTTTCCAACAATAGTTTGGTGTTGTCGATGAAAAAACCATTGACAACAAAGATCAGATGAATTAATATTGTCTCTGTTGAAACGCAAGACGAAACGAAAAAAGATTCAGAAAGTGTTTGACAACAAAAACCAAATTGCTTATAATTAAATCTTTCGAAATTACTCAAGGAACTACAAAATGACTACATCTACTAAAGCTTCTAAAGTTACTTTGACTGCCGATCAACGCATGGAAATCGTTACCCGTGTACAAAACGGTGAAACGAAAGCAGGACTAGCACGTGAATTTGGTATCAGCGCACGAACGATTGGTCGTATTGTTGATGCTTCAAAAGTTGAAGAATTGATTCTGCCACCAGTTGCACCAGAAGTAAGTGCTGAAATCGATAAAAATATCAAGCTTGAATTAGCGCGTATCGATTTCGAACGTCAATTCCACGCTAAAGGTGAAAGTCAATTAGTTCGCCGCACTGCAAAACGTGTTGTCGTTGCTGATTACAGCGCAAAACGCGAACGTGAGGCACAGATTGCTAAACGCAAAGCAGCAAAAGCAGCAAAACCAAACAAAAAGCATTTCAAAAAACCAGCTAAGATTGGTACGTTTGGTGAAGCTTTGAAAAAGGCTGGTGTATGATTGTCACGCTGATTGGTTCGAGAGTTGCACCGACTGAAATGTTGGTGCTTGCGAAACGACTCGGTGAAGAATTATTTGACAACACAGTAATCAGACGTTCAGGTGGTGCAATTGGAATGGACAGAGCATGGTTATCTATTCCACGTGAAACTGATGAAATTTATCTACCACTAGAACAGACTGTTACATTTGAGCAAGAAGAACTAGCAAGCACGTTAGTTCCACGTTATGAATATTTAAACCGACATACTCAATTACTGTTTGCGCGTAACACAGCACAAATTCTGGGTCAAAACTTAGATACACCTGCGGATGCTGTTTACTTCTGGGCACCCGAAATTGGTGGGAAAGTGAAAGGTGGTACACGCGTTGCGATTAATTTAGCAAAAAGACACGGAATTCCATGTTTTAACTTGTATGATTATACAATTGAGTGTAAACTACGTGAACAGATTGGGATGGAAAACGTCTTGAAAACATTGTTCGGTTGATAAGATGATAAATACTAGCATGAATAATTAAGGAATATATATCATGGTTAGTATCAAAACAATCGCCGCACTGTGTCATGAACTAAATCGCGCTTATTGCGCTGTACTGGGTGACAAATCACAACCTCATTGGAATGATGCACCCGAATGGCAGAAAAAATCAGCTATTCAAGGTGTTAAATTTAAAATTGCAAATCCAGACATCACACCAGCAGACATGCACAAAAACTGGTTAGAATGCAAGACCGCAGATGGTTGGGTTTATGGTGAAGTAAAAGACGAAATCAAGAAAACGCATCCTTGTATGGTCGATTACGATGATTTACCAGTCGAACAACAAGTCAAAGACGAACTATTTTCGTCTGTTGTTAAAATCTTTCGATAAGAGAAAATAATGCAAAACGAACAATTTATTATGAATCAAGCTACAGCAATGCGCGTTGGTATCGATTTAGATACTTGTGATGAACTTGTACAAGATGCTTTTGATAGTTGTTCGAAAGATGAAACTTACCAAACAATTGAAACAGAAAAATACGGATTTCACATTCGCACACGTGTTGAATTGTTGGGCCCAACAATGTATTGGGTTTCACTTGAAATCAATGGTTTCGCAATCGGTTTCAAAGTTTTCTACGCATAAAAGAAAAGCCACTCGATATGAGTGGCTTTTTTATTACATAATGCGGATTGCAGCTTTCAATTCTTTCATGCCGTCTTCTGTCAATGTTTTTGCAAACTTTGCAACAGAATCAACAACACGCTTGACTTTTAGCTGTTCTTCTTGAATGATAGACGCTTCCGAAGGTTTGCAATTCAAGATTGATTCTGCAAGTTTTGTATTCGGATTGTCGTGTACGTACAAAGATTTATTCATTATGATTCCTTAATTTCAACAGGACACATCATGCACAGACGTGAACGACCTGCTAGTTCAACCCAATCCTCACCATCGATTGGACCCTTCACACCGTCATCACTCGGTGCACCACACAACGCATAACGCGTCATCATACCAAATGCTGGTTGCAAGCTTTCTTGGTCAATAACAGTCATTGCAGTGAAAGTACCACCACCATCAGTTTGTTCATATGGTGCATAGTACAGCGGTGAAATTGTATCAAGTGTGTCTTCTGCTTTACCAGTGTAACCAACCATGATGTAATCACCAAACGATTTTGCATCAATTACAACGCGCATACCTGTGCTTTTGATGTACGAATAGTTAGTTTCTGTTTCTTCATCAAACGCAAATTCAACCAAATCAGACGCTTCTAAGATAGCACCAACAGGACCAGAGCATAGAACCCAATTAGGGCGGAATGTTGTTTGTGTTGCAACTTTTGAACTCATTTGTGTGATAATACCAACCAACGCATTACCCGCAACATACATTTGTTCATTGAACTTTTCTGTTGTCAGTGGGATAACCACGGTACCATCTTTCGCACCAATACCAGAATAACGACTTGCAATTGTAATCAATTTCGTGATAATATCAGTATTAATATCTGCTGATAGTGTCGTTGCAAGAAGGTCTTCAATCGCAGCTTCACCATCTAAACCCATACCTTCCATATCGCGCAAAAGTTCATTGGTTGCCATTGTGCGAACTTTACGACTTTTCACATCACAGCGCCACCGTTCCATAATAAACTTAGTTTGCTGAATGTTTTTGCTTTGGTCTTCTTCACCGAGCGAGTCAGTAATCACACGAAGTTTACCAGTAAGAACGTGTTTTTTCAATGACGCATAAACCAATTCTGGTGTAGCACCTGTTACGCGTGTACCGGTCACAAGTGTTTCGAATTTGTAATTGCCATACTTGAAACGTTCATATTTTGTCAAATCTGTGTCGAGACGAACGACTGGCAAAGAGTCATCAGCGAAAGAATATTGACCAGTTCCAGTGCTGCGGTCATCAAGTACATCTTGTACCATATCACCTTTGTCAGTTTCAAATAGATAACGCACACCGTACACAGTTGCACGTGGTTGTGATGTCGGTTGTTCAGCGACTAGCGTTTTGTAGAGCTTTTTGTTTGTCTTGCGAGTTATGGCAAGAATCGTAGGGCGACCACCAGCAATATTGCCACTCGCCATTGATTCTTCTAATAACTTTTGATATGTTTTCATTTCAATATCCTTTGTAGTGCAATATGCCAAGCATATAACCCTAATGTTGTTTGTATATCATTATTTATTGCGTAGTTTTAGACACAAACGCAAAAAGGGTAAAGCATTGCGCTTTACCCTTTATTGTTTTACAATTCAAATTGATGATTAAACACCAACAACAGAAACGCGACGGAAGAAGCTATTGCTGTTGAACATTGAAGTGTTGTATTGTGGCATACCGTTACTGATTTTGTTGAAGCCTTTGTTCTTCATTGAATCAGCCATTGGATGCAATTTAACACCGTAGCGAGTTTTGAAGCCCAATACAGGTTGGAAGTTTTTCGGGTCAGAACCACGGAGCGGAGTCAATGGTACGTATGGGCAGTAGAACAAACCTGCGTCCATTTCAGAAGAACCTTTGTAACCAACTGTGAAGTAGTCTTCGGCAGCGTATTGGTCAATAAACACACGATACTTACCAGCAAGAACACCTGCAAATACTGATGCGCTAGTGTCAGTGTTCATTGTAGTTGCACCTTGAGCCGCTGGAGAAACCAACATTTCAGTGTGACCCAATGCAGCAGCAACGTTACGTGAACAGATGATGAAGTTACCATTGCCACGACCAGTTTGACGACCGATTTCAGCAGCTTCTTTGTCGATTTGGATTACCAAAGCTTTGTAGCTTTCACCAGCCCAACGTGCGCCGCGTACATCGTTAGGGTCTGCAAAGTTGAATACACCAACTGTAGTACCTGTACGATTAGTCCAACCAGATTTACCAACTTTAGCTGTTGCGTTAATCCACAACACCATTTCGCGGTTAATTTCAAGCATGATTTCGTTAGCAAGAATTGAACTCAATTCGCTATCTGCATCCAAACCGTGAACGGCGCGCAAATCTTGTGCCATTTCGATTGAGTATTGAGCTTTCAATTGGCGAGATTGAGCTTCAACAACTTGTTTGTCAATGCGGAAAGACATTTCATTCCAAGGGTTATTTGTAGAACCATTGAAGTTTTCTTGCAATTCAGCAAAGTGAGTAGCCATACCAGCAGCGATTTCAACAGCATTACCAGATGCAATTGCTTCATTGAAACGTTCAGTACCAGAACCAGCGGTTACAGTGTATTGAGTGATAACTTGCAAGCATTTAGGACCAGAAGCAGAGAAGTCTTCAACTTCACCTTCCAATTCTACACGGTACAGGCCGGGAGCAACAACACCAGATTCAGGGAAAGCCGCGATTGCAGTAGCAGAACCCAAACCAGAGAAGTTTGCATCAGGACCATAAGCTGGATGGAAAGCTTCTTGAGCCGCAGGGTCGAGAGCATCACCACCGTAGATTGCGCGAAGTGTAAACACTTGACCAGTGCTTGAAGTCATTGGTTGAACACCGCAAATATCAAAAGCAATCAAGTTAGGAATTGCACGACGAACCAAACCCATAACAGCAGGACCAACGTTTGTGATGTTACCAGTAGTTTCACCAGCAGCAATTTTTTGTGCATCGTATTCAGAATCGCCACCAACGTTAGCTTCATCCAAACGACCTTTAACGTCGAGCATAGAGGCTACAACAACTTGGTCAGTATACGTGCCGCCTTCATTGTGGCGAATATCTTCTTGTTGGTTTTCAAACAAACGCGCAACAATATCTTGGCGTGAAAGAGCTTCTACTTGAGCACCCATACCTTCAACCAGTGGAGCCCATTTTTTCAAAAGTGTTTTTTTAGACATCTTAAATTTCCTATAATATTTTGGGAATAAGCGGTTAGAAAAACCTAACCGCTCGTTACTTCTTTCTTACATGTATTTAGTGCCGAATTTATTATCGGAAATTCATGTACTGTGCTACTGATGGGTCGATTGATTCTTTCAGAGGAGCTTTGTCTTCTTTAGTTTCTTTCTCGCCTTCTTTTTCTGCTTCTGCTTCTTTTTCAGCTTCGGCATCTTTTTGTGCCAAACCATCTTTGTCTGCGTCAATTGCTTCACCCAGAATTGCTACTGGTTTTGCAGATGAAACCATTTCAACGATTGCATCCAATTTGGTACCGAAAGTATCGCTAAAGTCAATGCCTTCTGCCAAAGTCAAAACTTTGTCTTTTTGTACATCAGTCAATGATGCAACTGATTCGGCAATTGCTTGTTCGCGTTTCATGCTGCGAATTTCTTCTTTAAGAACAACGTTCGCGTCAACCATTTTGTTGAGTTCAACATGCGCTTCGGCCAATTCGTCTTCGATTTCGGCAACGATGTCAACTGATTCAGTTGGAACGATGATGTTGTGTTCAACGAAAGTTTCTTTCATGCTTTCAAGCAAGCTTTCGAACATTTGAACTTTCAAGCCGTTTTCAACAGCAAGTTTGTTTTCTGCCATCCAAGTGTCAGTGATGTGTTCGAAATATTTGCTAACTTGTTCCGAAAGTGCTTCATGAGATTCGGCAACGCGTGATTCAACCATCGTGTCGGCACGTGCTGCGATTGCATCAATATGTGCTTCTGCGAGTTCTACTGCTTTTTGTTTTACAACAGATTCAAATACAGTGCTGAACTTGGCTTTAACTTCGCTTGACAGTTCAACAGATTCAAAAATGCTGTCTAATTCAACCGCAGTATCAATATTCTTAGCTTCCGCCAAGAGAGCTGCTTTAATAGACATAATAATTTCCTTTGTTGTTGTATTTCGTATACATGTATTTATACGCTAATTTTAGACAGATTTTCTGTAAGTCGAGAAAACTTGTCATCGTCGGCGTTAGCGATTGCTTTCACCTGTACAGCACTTTCATCTAAACTTTCATAATACGGTTTTACGTATGCGTTCGGTGCGGAAGGTCCCCACACAACGTCAACACCTACAGTAAGTCGATAACCTTCTTGAACTTCATTCAGGCCGCGTGAATTACGCTTGACGCTACCTAAACCACGTGAACTAACACCCGGAGTCCAACCAGCACGAATTAGTGAAGCAACTTTGTCGCCCTCAGCACCATCGCCAGTCAAAACTCGCGCTTTACCATGTACGTTATCACCTTGCCACCAAAGTTTTTCAATGATGATAGCAGCATGTAGCGGGTCTGGATTTGCGCGTGTTGGATGATTCAATTCACCCAAAGCTTGTTTCGTGTTCACTTGTTCTTGAATGTATTTAGTGACAGCTTTTTCCAACACAGATTTCGGATAAATGCGACCATTTCCGTTCGGAATATTTGCTTGAAGGAAAATACCTTCGATATACAAATTACCATCACGTTCAACAGATTCAACCAATGATTCCGTTGCGTTTTGGGATGCATGTGGTACACCCCAACTTTCAATAAGCAATTCTTCTTTCATTTCAGAACCCCATTGATTTGCGGCGATTCATAGCGCGTTTTCGTTTACGATTTGCGCGAATTGTCGCTGATGGGTTAGCACGTTTTGTTTTAGCCATTTTCCGAGCGATTGCGCGGCGTTTAGACTTACTTATACCAGTGGTCTGTGTGGCAAGACGTGCGCGTGTGTGGCGGTCTTTCTTGCGCGTTATAGTGCCCCGTGAATCGACATGTTTGACAATCGTTTCGACAATTGATTCAGATTCAGCAATAGAAAGCAATGCAAGTGCAAAAACTGTTTGTTCGGTTTTTAGCAATTTTTCAGCAAGACCAATACCGTCTTCTTCGAAAATTGCATAATGCGCTGCTGCTTCATCTAATTTATCAGCTACCAATTTAGCGACAATATCTAATTCAGCTTCATTTTCAATTTCGATGTCACCACCATTAAGCCACTTCTGTTCAATTTCAGAAGCGGCTTTTTTTAGTTCAGCATTATTCATCGGCATCACCATCCATAACGGCTGATGTGATTTCCGCTCGGCAGTCTTCAATAGCTGCTGCTGTGCGAGTAGCCATTTCAGATTCGAATGCGGTTTTTGCTGCCATTACATCGTTATCAATGACAGCTTGGATAAATGGATTCATTTTTAAAACTCCTCTAAGCTATCACCTAGCTCACCTGTTGTATTGTATTTAGTGTCATTTTTTTCTTCATCAATGAGCTTTGCTTGCTCCTCGATTTCTTCCTCTGAAAGACGCAAGATGTTCTTCATTGCATATTCATTAGAAACATAACGACCAACGATGCTTTCAACGCCCATCGCTTGTAGCGTTGCAATTCGACGTTCGAGAATTTCAATATCTTTGATTTCCTCAAAATACGAATCCTTTGCATACACAACGCGAATATTATGTTTTTCTTCATTCCATTCGGCTTCGGTCATTACACCAGTCAAAACTAAATGCGTTTTTAATGGGTCAACCAAAATATTACTGAATTGATTTTGAAGACCACGAATGAATTTAGAAAAATTCAATTCATCGCGTGTGACATCAGTACCGACATTGAATTGCACACCACCATTATCTGGGGGCATACGACTTAGTGGGATTTTAAGTGCTTCATATAATTTGCGATTGAACCAGCGTACATCGTCCATCTCACTCATTTGAGTAGCACCGGGCAATGTTGAAATCTCTGTGCTTGTTTTACCATCGCGGCGCATGAGCCAAAAGTCTTCGGTCATACTCATGTTGTTAGCTGTGTTCTTGACAGTACCACTTGAGCTGTCATATACTACGCGATTCTTCATGCCCATCATGACATTATTCATGTGTTCGGTTGCTTTCTTGCCCGGCATGTTACCAACGTCAATGTAAAACACTCGGCGTTCTGGTGCGCGTGTAATGCGGAAAATAACCATTGCGTCTTCTAACATTCGAAGTTGATTAGCAGGTTTAATCGCATTTTGCAAGTAGCCAATGATATTTGTACCGCTTGTATCAGTTTTACCCGAATGCGCGTAAGTCATTGCACTTGCTGGAATATTTAGATTCATCGAAGAACCAGTGGACATGTATGCATATCGCGGGTCAACAAGTGACGGCGTATATGTGAAGTATTCAGAAAAACCTTTGAATACCGAAACACCTTCGACTGTTTCTTTGTAGATTTCACGCACAAAATCAATTGATTTCGGGTCAAGTCTACGCAGTTCTTTGATACCCTCTTTTGGGTGTTTTGTGTCAATCATTTTGTGAAAATAAATTCGACTATCAACGTACCAACGACGGAAATGCCGTTTGCCTTCTTTTTCGAAATCAAGAAGTCCAAGAACGTGATTGAATGCATCATTTACTTTCGTCTTTACATTATTTGACCATTTTGTTGCGTCCAAATCCAGATATACTGTTTCTTTGTTATCCTCTTGCACGATTGCGTCATTCACAATTTCGTCAATTGCATTATCGCATTCAGGATAGGCAGAGATTGCGCGATACTGATTAATTTGTTCGCGTGTTGTACGTGCTTGTGTTGGTTTGAAGAATTGCTGATTGTGCGCATTCATTAGCGCAGTAGAATCATTAATTTCAATCGGTAATGCACCATCAGCAAGGTCAGGAGCAGCAAATGAATCAATATTGTCACGCAAAGTTTTTTCTAAATCGTCGCTGTCGCGCTTGCGCCACGGCATTAAAAAACTTAATGCGCTGTTTCTAAAATTGTTCATATTAATTCCTTTGATTATATACTGTATTTATCGCAAGATCAAAAGCAAGAAAAATCTTGCTTAGAATGTTATTCCCACCAGTCAAGTGACATAACCACTTCGAATTTTTCGACTTCGGAATTTTGTTCCCAGTCAAGTTGCAATTCATTTACAGTAGTTGGCCAGATACCATTAATTGTGTACGTGCGAGTAACTTCACCCTTACGGTCCAATTGAGATACATAAGCTACTTTTTTGTATGAATCAGGCGCTTCACCTGAAATATTGCGGTCTAATGCTTGCGCAAGAGCTTGCCAATCGATAAACTGTTGGCGTGTGTCGTGTGCTTCATCATTGTAACAAGTAATTGTCCAATCATCGAATGTACGGTCACCAGCTAAATTGATTTTCTTGTTTTGATAACCAATAGGCACTTTTTCAACTGATGCTGCGGGCATTGATGCTGCTTTACATTTGAACTCAAAGTTCGCACCCAGTGATGGGATTTCAACTTTGAACAAATTTGGACGCGCAAAATCACCGTTACTAAATGCGCGTGTGATGTCGGTTAGTTCCATTTTTATTCCCTTAGATTAATAATTCACTTACTATTTATGCATGATAATGTCAAGATCAAAATCGGGATTGCTCCCGATTTATCTCAAATTATTAGCCTAGATTAGCACTACCAACAACTTCATCGAAGTCCGCGCCAGTATCAGTAGCAACAAACGACAATGTAATAAAGTTGATTGAACGCGCTGGTTTAACCATGATTGTTGCGACAAATTCGTTGCGGTCAATAACACCTTGAGTGTTGTTTGATTCATCGCAAATTACGCGGAAGTCATAGATGCCACCCAAAGAGCGAATTGTATCAAGATACGAATTTACTTCGGTGCGGAATGAACTACGCGTGAATTTATCATTCAATTCGAACAGTTTGTATTTTGCGCTTTCGCTGATTGATTTTTTCAGCAAATTGAACAAACGACGAACGTTGATTCGGTCAAACGGAGTTGGAGCTTGTGACGCTGTTTTATCACCGTACAACACAAAACCTTGAGACGCAAAACCAACAACTGGATTGATACCGTTTTGGTACAATTCGTCACGATGGCCTTGACGTGTTTCAATTGCAAGTTTAATCACGTTGTTGATTTGACCACGTGTGAAACCTGCTGGAGATTGCCATGGTTGACCAACTGTGTCAGTACGTGCGCACAAACCACAAATATCACCTGACAATGGAATCCAACGATTTTTATCATTGTATTTGTCATACTGGTATTTATAGTTGCCGTCAATTTCAGCGTAAGTGCTTGAAATGTTCATGTTGTCATCAAGTGCGGCACCTGTTGAGCTAACACCACGACGCCATTCGACAACATTTTTCACTGCTGTAGAAACTGGCAAGTTCACAACCAATTCACGTGGAGGGCTGATGGAAATCAAACAGTCAGAACGTGTATCACCAATCGCGACAACTGCTTTTTGTACAGCCGATGCAATCGCAACACCTTCACCAGCACACGCACCCGCATTAAACAAGTTCACGTCTGCATATTCACGGTCAGAGAAGTAATCCCAACCTTGAATCCAATCGCCTGCTGATGTTGTCAAACCTGAGTTACCACCACCAAACTGCAATGCGCCTGTAAAGCCCACTGGCCAGCTCTGAGCGATACCTTGTACAAAGCTGCTCTTACCATTAGCAAAGAACTCGTCGATGTGAATAGAAGCGCCGTAAACGTCTTTATCACCGGGTTTCAAGCTCAATACGCGACTTTCAACAAGTGAACCAGATTTAAACACAAGCATTGCAAATTGTTTCGAGTTTTGTGGACCGAATTCCAAGAAGCTTGCAGGTGTGATGTTACCGAATTTTTCGCCAGATGGGAAAACTGTCGGATTCATTGTGTTGTTGCCGATAATTACTTTTGTCGTTTCGTTGAATTTGTAATAGTCTTCATACGCTACAAACACAACTGATGTGAAGTCGCCGCGCTCTGATGGGAAACGTGATGCAACAGCAGGAATGCCGTAGTATTCGCATTTATCCAAGAAGCTTTGTTTGCCAGCTTGACCGCGTGAAGCGAGTTCGATAGCTGCAAATTCGTCGTTCGGGAACATGATACCAGAACCAACGTTCACACCGTTCAATTCCAAACCACCAGTTGTACCAGTGATAGATTCGACAACGATTGTCCAACCAACAGATTTCAATGCTGGATAGTCGCCGATTGATTTTGCGAATTCGATTAGTTTACCAGATTCAACAAAAACGCTCAAGATTTCACCTGCTGGACCAACTTTAGTAACTGTACCAGTCACAATGAAAGATGGGTCAACGTGTGTGATTTTGACAATATCACCAACTGCGTATGAGATACCCGGAGTTGCAATATCGATTTTCAGTGTACCAGCAATTGCACTTGAATTCAATGCTGTTGATTCGTCGATAACGCGTACCAAACGAACGTCATTACCGTATGTCAAGAAGTTTGCAACAGTCATAAAGCTGTCAGCGGTTAGGTCATCTGGTGCACCAAATTTATCAACCAAATCTGGTTCAGAAATGATTTGCGAAACTTGGAAAGCTGGACCCCAATTAAATTTACCAACAGAAGCAACGCGACCAGTTGAGGAACGTGCAATTGTTGTTTGTAGATTAATCTCTTTTGTTTCAATACCCGGAGATAACATATTAATTCCCTTTTTTTGTTAAGAAAGCCACGCATTAGATGGTGGTGCACCGACTTCAATTGTTTCCAATCCATTGTCGATAAACGCGCCAATTACGAAATCATCCATAATTTCATCCATTTCAGCGCGGAAAACGTCGGAGCTAATATTGCGCGAAACATCAATATAGTCACTAAAACGTTCCTGTGTTGTTAGATATGCAAAAATCACTAAGCCCATAACTAAATCGTCATGAAAGCCTGTCTGAGCTTCCCAGCTCACACCTTTTTCCACAAAAGTTCGCAATTCTGAAACTGTTGGTTTATGTGGGACCATTAATTTGTCTTTTTCAATCAAATCTTTTAAAGTCGAACACCCAACTGCTTTTGTAGTTTTTGTTTGTTTCATTCCCAAATCTTTAGAATTGTCCACAATCATGTTTTCATATTCCAAATCAATGAAAAGCGTTTTTGCAATCATTGTACCTATACTATTTAGCTCCACATAAACCCAAGCCTCGTTGTACATCATCGCATAACGCATTACAAGAGTCGGTAATAACAACGGACTCGTTTTATTTGTATGCAATACTGCGACTTGTTGATACGGGTATTCTGTTACGTCAATAATATGCATTGCAGAATAATCTTGTCCTCGACCTTCTGCTGGGTCAATTGTTGCAATATATTTATGACCATCAATTGGTTCGACTATTTGATAGAAACCAGATTCGTCTGGGATTACTTCTTGTGTAATCAGTTTAGTAAGTTTAAACCCACTAATCAAAGTACCACTTGCACCCATAAATCGGCAGCAATGCTCTTGCAAGAATTTTTCTAATGAACCAGCACTAATCTGTTTAGCACTCCATTCATTACCATCGTCAAAAATATCGTCCTCATTATAAAGACGTTCTTTAACTGAAATCCATGTTGCTGTGTATGGTGTAAAACCGTGTTCGGTATTAATTGCTGCTTGCCATAAATCATACCAATGATTCATACCGTTTGGTGTTGAAGTCATAATTAATTTTGAATTACGACCCGATGAAATTACAGGCAAAATTGCTGCGAATGTTTCATCGAAGTTTTCAATAAACGCACCCTCATCCAAATACATCAATGAAAATGAGTTACCACGAACCGCGTCTGGTGAACTTGCATATGCACCGATAGAACAGCCGTTTTCAAGCTCAATAGAGCCTTTATTCCATTCAACGATACCGGGCTGTAGGAAGTCTGGTAGAAGCTCTAGCGATTGCTTTGTACGCTCTAAAACCTCACGACTCATTGCACCCAAGTGGGCAAGAATACCGACTGATTTAGCTTCATTAAACACAACATAATGCGCAATGAAAATTGCAACTGCTGTCGTTTTACCTAGCTGGCGCGATAGATTATGAATTGACGTTCGTTTGTTTGCCATAATTTCAAGCATTTCGCGCTGATAATCACGCAATTGAACTTTAATAACGCCCCAATCCACGTGAACAATCGAACAGTAATGCTCTGCAAAGTAAACAATATCATCACGACATCGTTTCCATTCGTCAATCATTTCCTGCGTCCACTTAGTTGGAATATTTGCGCGTCTTAAATTCGGCAAACCTAAGTATCGAGTCTTTTTATCAAATCTGTTTTTGAACGTGCGAAAATTAGAAGGGTCACGACCTTGCAAATCCATTTTCTGAAATCGAGTCAATTCAGAATAGATTTCGAAAATCTCTGGGTACCATTTATTATCATGCTGACTTTTAAAATAAGTCGTGCCTTCATATTGTTTAACTACATTAATTCCACGTTCATCGTAGATGTCAAGCAATCCAGTTGGGCTTTGGCGAAAGATTGCTTTATCATCGCCAAATGCACCTCTAATTGATTCACTGAATTTGACATACTTGCGTTCAATGTCATCAATTTTGATAATGTCAATCATCTTTCGCCTCGCGTTCTAAACGCGCAACGGATTCCATTTGACTACCTTCTTGATTCATCAAATCGTTAGGTGTACCTTCAAACACCGTCACAGTCGCGTCAATCACAGTACCTTGCGCTGGTGCTGCTGTACCCGCACCAACAGATTGATTTGTGATGTCTTTCATTTCCTTGTGGATTTTCAGACGTTCTTTAGCATTTGTCATTAGCTGATTAATCGTTTGAACTGCGACTTCCGCATGGCGCGGGCTTTCTGAGTTCTTTGCGTTTTCAAGTACGATTTTAGCTAAATCTAAACTCATTTGTTCAGCATACGCCATCATTCGTCTAGCTGCTGAGTAATCATCATCCAAATCAATTGTTCGATTTTCTGGATGACTTTCTACGTCAACTAAAACTAATGGCGGATGCACAATTTCCATTTCATCTTCATTTACTGTCGGAATCCCAGTCATATCGAGCAGGGCTTCCATATTCAAATCATTCATATAATTCACTCTCTCGGTTTTGGTGGGTCTGGGTCAACTGGAATTGGCTTATTCGCAGAATAAGTTTCTTTCAATTTACCATCCCAGTCTTCTGGGTTTGCATCAACTGGGTCAACTTGGAAATCAACTGATTCGTAGTTTTCAGCAGGCAATTCTTTCATATTCGATTGAAAGTCAAGATATACAGTTCGAATTTCACCTTCGACCGCATTGATTGGTGGATATAACCAACCATCTAATTCAAAAATCATTGTCCATTCAATTCGTCTACGCGTCTCAATTCCACCTTCCAAATCTTCCTGCATTGAGATAGATTGAAATGTAATTGGAATATCGCGTTCGACTTTCACATCATTCTTGTAAAGTTCATTAATCACGCAATTAAAATGCGGCTGAAAATACGGAATGATTTGTTCTACAATCTGTAATACATCGTCTTCGGTGCGAGTGTAGATACCGACTTCAAATGTGAACTTGAATGGTACTGGATTAAATTGCGCACTTGAACGTGGCTTTTTATCAGCAGGTGCCATGCGTCGATTTGTCATATTCGTTTTGAATTGCGGATTGTAAATCATGTCAACAAGACTGATATTAATGCGCGGCAAAATCGTTTCGACTTTAGCAATTGGCATATCCGATGTACTTGAATTTATTTTGTCCAGTTTCATCGCAAAACGTTCTTTCGATGCAAAGCTAACTGGAACTTTATTGATTCGTGTCTTACCGTCTCTAGTGCGAGATACAGTAACGTTATTGAACAATTCACAAATCAGCACAACATATTTGCGAATTGAACCGTTGTAAAAGTGTCCAAACATGATTATCCCTCTAGTTTTCTTATATTTAGTGCTTTCTATTTTGTAAGAATGCAAGTATCAACTGATTCAAATACAATCGATTTTAAAGCGTTTTAAGACGTTCTAATGAATTCACATACAAAGTGTACTAGAACGCTATACGATTGAATGTACCCACCTAAAAAGTTCAAGAAGCCATGAAATAATGAATGGAATGATGCGCATAGCGCATTGACGCTACGCGTCACATATAAGTTGTACATGTAAAAGTTATCAAGTATATAAAAAATATAAGAGTTGATAACTTAAACATTTGATTTGTAACGATATTTTATTATTCGTTTATCATGCGTTTACAAATATAGTAAGAACAACTATTTGTACATTTTGGTTTATAATCACTTGTATCGTGTTATAATGATCGTAAGCACATTGCTGTGCTTGATTTAGAACGTGATGTCTGCAAACGGGTCATCGTCTTTTGGACGTGGACTAATTGGTTCACCTGTACCAATGAGATTATCAAACTCAATGACAAATTCATCAGCTTCATCCGAGATTTGCTTGTCTTCTGCAAATTCTGGTTCGTTGATGTCTTGACGGTTATCAAGATTGTTGATTGGAATCAAATCGTCATCATCAGTGAATTTCGATGGGTCAAACTTGACATCAATTTCCTCACCAGAATAAACAAACTTCTGAGCTGTTACTTTGTAAATTGAATTTTTGCCTAGTTGGAAAAACGCTGGTTTGCGTTCTACCCAAGTGACTTCGAACAATGAATTATCCATCGGCCAATAAATCAAATCGCCTTCACGTGCATCTTGACCATCACATTGATGATTAAAAAGTTGTGGGCTGATTGACAAACTGACTTCATCATTCACTTGCATACCGAATTTAGAAAAGAAGTCTTTTTGACCTTCAAATCCATCAAACGAATTGATATACACTGCGACTTTATAAGCCTTCTTGAATTTATTCTGCAAGTCTTCACCAAAGATATGGTCGAAGTTTACAAATTCGCGTCTGATGTAAAAACATTCAACACCACGCATTTGAATTGATTCAGCAGCTAGATAATCGTGCAATGATTGTGAATTTGTATGCGCATGGAAATTCACATACGGATTTAGAATTTCATTTTCCGCAGTGTCATCATAGCCCTTCTTGTTTTCTAGTTTTGCGAATAAGCTTTTATCAAACATATTATCACCCGAATAAAATTGGGTCTGGTTCGCTGAGTAATAGTAACTCAGTTCGCAGCTTTTCAATTTCCATATTTGATTCATTGATAATGCGCTCACCATCAACAGTCGTGCCACCCGGCAGCATCATACCTTGATGTTTCGCTAAAATACTTCCCCACATTTGTTTGGTCAATGCAGTAGCGTAATCTTTCAACCAACGAACGTTATAAACGCCTTGGTCCGGAAATGCATTTCGTCTATCACCAGCCATACTTCGCGGTAATGCTTTGTATGGGTCTTTGTACGTCGATGCCATTTCAACTTGACAAGTTTGTGTACCAGCAATTGCAAAACCAGCTTGTGAACCATGTGGTGCCAAATCTGTGAATGAATCAATAAACACTTCGATGATAATCATATCATCTGCTTTGAATTCACCCATCACTTGCAAAATGCCATTATTAGAATCAAACCAATAATCTTGAATTGGGTCTAATTGGTCTTGAATTAAATTCTGATAGCTTTGCAATTGAACGTAATAGCCCAAATTACCCATGCCACCAAATGGACCGTGATATTGGCAACCAGCATCACCACCCGAAAGTGTTAGTAGAAAATCAGTGAACCAATTCAATGATGCGCCGCCACCAAGTGTACCGAACATCATATTGCGTTTGCGTAGAATTTTTGTCACACTGAAAATCGGATAAGCCGACAAATCAATATAATTGCCGTGTTGTGTTAGTTCATCAAATTTAAAAGTGATGTATGCTTTATTTAATGCATCCCAGTGATATTCTCGGTAGAGTTCCATGGCTCTACCGATGCAATCATAAATCTGGTCCTCTGTTACTTCAATATTAATAACAGGTGCACCCAAACGCCGCAGTATCAAATCTTTTAATTCTGTTGGATTTTTTACTGTGTTGTACATTTTATTCCTCTTTAGGAGTTACTGGTGCGTCCAAACGTTCGTCCAGTTTTTTGACATCACCTAAATGAATGTCGGATGATTCATCTTGTTCCAAAACACGAATAGCATATTTCAATAGTTCAATCAAAACGTTTTTGCCTACATATTTCAAAATCGGAAATAAAATCATCATAATTATCTTACGCATTATTTCACCTTTTGTACTTTGACAAGCTCCTCATTGAGTTTTGCTGGCATTTTTAATACGACAAAATCTTTTGTCACATACACAGCGTCAATTGATTGACTGTCTAATTTTGTGGAAATGCTCTCAATGTGGTCATTGACAACAACCATCTTTGTGTTTAAACTAGCTAATGTTTCGACATACATTAATCGCACTTCGGTTTGCTCTTGCTTGATTAATTTAATGTCATCGCGAATGTCGGTATATGCTTGCACTGCGAACGATAGTCCAATGACTGCAAACAAATACACGACCCCCTTTTCAAATCGTTGAAGAAATTCCATCATAATTGTGTTGTTTCTTGCGAATAATCGCACACCTCAAAAGTTGGTTAATCGGGACGTTTCGTGTAAACCCCATTCACCTTAATGAATGGGATTACAGGAACGTAAACGCCGTTTACTTTAATGTAAACTTTTGGTTTCTGATAAACGTTGTTTACTTTAACGAACATATCACACCTCTAATTGGAAATAGATGTGGCCGTCTTCGAAGCCGTCATCATTATTAGGTGCGTCTGTACCGTATGTTGGTTTATCAAGTTTAGCCCAATCACCGTCTTTACGAACATATTGCTGTCCGTCTTTTGGTGCTTCTGCATTAGCATCACACCAGATTTTTGTTCTAACACCGTTTGCATTAATCGTAACATCGTCACTTGTATTTAATTGCAATGGAAAGTTAGAAACGCCGATTTCGAGAATATCACTAGATGTCATATTCAAACCGACAAATGGATTACCAACTGAATCGCGGAACTTGATTGCAGTGTCGTTGTCCATTTCAAGTGTATGTGTTACAATACCGTTAAACACATGTTTTGTGTAGTCATTACCGTGAATCAGTGTAGTGTCTGATGCTTCAAGAATTGTTTCACCTTTAGCATTCTTGACAACTGATGTCAACTTAATTGGCAAGCTACCAACTGGAACCCATGATTGTTTCATATCGTCGCCAACTGTTGCGCGTGTGTATGAAACGTCTTTATCGTGACCAAATTTCAAATCGTTCAAGAAACCATTTGTTTTGTAGTCTTCATAGATTTCACGACCAGCAAGATAACAACCAAGATTATCGTATGAAGTGCCTGTACCTGTACCAGATACTTTAGCAAGCAAAGAGCCACGTGTACTTGGTCGACCTGAACCCGCACCATAGATGTCTAGTTCAACCGATGTCAATTTACCTTTGATACCCGTACCACCAGCACCAGCGGTACCGATGTCTTCTTTGACTGTTTCCAAATCAACGCCAATTGCGACAATTGTTTCGGCACCAGCTTCGATGATTTTCTTCATACCAGAAGCTACGCGACCAATTGCTTCATCACCGTCTAAGTCTTCATTCTTGTAATTACCCATCATAGTTTTCTGATGTAGCAATTCTTCGCGAACTGTGCGATAAGTTTCTAAGCTGCCAATCTTACCAACATCAAGTTCAATCTTACCAACACGTTCATACAGCGGCAAATCAATACCACCCGCATTCAAGATGTCTTCATGAATATTGACCAAACGAATACAGTCATCGATTGACGATTTATTCAATTTTGTGTTAATATCAAGAACTTTGACATTCTTTTGAATCATCACGGTAACGCGATTCAGTTCACCGTCATTCAATGTTGGTGTAGTTGCAGCACCAAGCCACTCACCGTTACGCACCCATGATATTGGCATTTGCTCTTTGAGTGGTAGAGTGTCGTTTACGTCAACATAGGGAATGACGTATAATTCATTCCCCTTTGCTGGTGGATTAGGTTCGTATCTAATCATTTCAGTTTCCCTTTTAAAATTTCGATTTCATTTCGTAGAATATCAATCATTTCGAAAGCTTCATTCAACGCTTGTGTATTCAATGCAGTGATGCCGTTGTAATTCACTCGTTTAATATCACCCTGCACAACAAGCTCGGGATTGTTCACTTCAATTTCCTGTGCAATCACACCAACTTGACGACCTTCAACGTTGTCTTGGTCATACGAATACGCACACAAGCCGCGCAAACGGTGTCTAGCTGAATCGATTGTTGTGATGTCATGTTTCACACGTCGGTCTGATGTGTACGCGCTAACGTTGTTTAAACTGCTTGTATTACCACTTCGGTCGATGTAAAAACCGTTGTATGAATCAGCAGGTCTAAACATCAAATTGCCACCACCGTCTGGGCTGATATGCCAATCACCGATAATCAGTTTTTGTGTGATGTGTAGATTTTCAGCAGTACCACCAGAGCGACCAATCAAGTTCATCGCACCAGCAGCGGATAATGCAATTGTTGTTGCACCATGTTGTGGTGTGTCTGTGATACCAACAACACCGTGTTGTGCGCCATTAGCACGTGGGATATTAGCTGGTGTGAGTGCAACGCTATTGTCAGCTAGTGCATTCGCTTCTGCTTGTGTTGCAATGCGCACAGTACCAACTTTACCGTCTGTCGCACGTGCTTGCACAAAGTTCTTAGGACTGATAGCATAACCTTCGTGCAAACCTGCGTTTGATGCGTTTTCATTAGAAACGTTCATCAGCAAACCTGCAACCGATTCACTTGCACCCGGAACGACTGTCAATGCAAATTTTGCAATTGATTCTCGAACGCGTACAGGCGTCATTGCTGTTGTATTGTCTGTGCCGCTTTCAGCAGCTACTTTTGATGACAGTTTAACAGTACCACGTTTTGTTTCGCTTGGAACTGCGAGTGTGCGCACAACATTCCAAAGGCCTTTAGTATTTGTAGATACTCGGTCTGATGCTTTATCGAACCCAAGTTCATCATCAGTCGCATATCGAGTCAAACCATATACCAATGTAGTCGCTTCTGGTCGAAGCCACTTAGCTTGCAAAGTCGCGGGTGTAACATATGCAAATGGTTCAATACCTGCCAATACTTCTGCTTCTGTTGCAATGCGCGTGATGCCTTTCGTAATGGTCGATGCATCTGGCGGTCCATTACCGATTGCTGAACTATGAATTAATTCAAGTGCATCTTGAACTGTCTTGACAGTTTCGGGAAATATTGTTTTAGCAACATCGACCAAGACGGACGATGCGCTATCACTAATATGTTGAAAATTGTTATTTTTCTTGTTCATGCTGTTCGTCTCCACGAATGTACTGTTGTCGTAACATCTTTGTAAGTCACAGTTTCTTCATTGAATTTCACCCAAGTACCGTAACCAGCAAGTGCGGGGCTTGTCACAGCGCCAGTAATCGTGATACCATAAGCTGTTTTGCTTAATACTGGATGCGATTTGCGGTCCAAATGTGTATACAAGATTGAGTCGTCGCCAGAGACAGTTAGATTTTTCAAATATATATTTGAATTGTCATACACTTCCAACGCTTTAAACACTGCGTCACGCACTTGTGATGCCGTTGCACCATCTTGTACTTCAACGCGTAGACCGTATACACCAATCTGAGCTGGATTACCATCGGGTGTTTTGACTGCTCCACTGAATGTCAAACTTGATTGCTGTGCAACGCCGTTTGGTGTTTGTCCAGTCGTGTTCATCAATACACCACCAACTGGTTGTGCCATTGCTTGAGCCAAGTCAACTAATGCAGATTGAACGTTTTTGTAATCAACGTGATTACCTGCGTCAACAAGTGTTGGTTCACCTAGTTTCGAGTTCGGAAACAGATTGTTCAAAGAAGCCCAATTTGTGAGTTTGATATTTGACGCTAAATTGCTAATCAAATGACTTGACTTTCTTGTGCTTGTCTTGTAAGATTTACTTCTTCGGCCATCAAATAATTGCATTGTTGCAATATCAGAATAGCATACTTCTGATGGTTTGACCGTAAAATGTTCTGTAATCACACAACGGAATTGCGCTGACTTGTACGCGTCATTACCGTGTGGTATAATTAAATTTTCAGTTTCAGCAGATGGATGCAAAATAGGACTCCAATTAGAAGTCCCGATGTCTGCATATTCCCACTGAAATGTAACCCAAGAATCTTGAGCTGTTGAAATTGCAGTACAACCAAGCTCGAAAGAACTTGGCGCACTGAATTTGCCTGATACTGGTTGAAGGATGATTTGAGTCACATTATTTCCTTATGCGGTTCGAATCCAAATATTCACAGTGATGAATGGTTGGACAATATTAAATGGTTGTGTTGATGCACCCGGACGAACGTGTGTGTAGTCTTCACGATATTTACTAAACGCTGGACCTTCATCGTCTGGGTCAAACTGACAACCACCGATAATCTTGTCACCGTTGCGGTCAGGGATTAAAGATTTTTCTGAGCTAATCAACGATGGGATATTTTGCAGGTCAAGTGTAGTTTCGATTGAACCACTTGTATTACCAGCAGAATGTCGCGGATTGCCATTTGTATCTAAGTCGTTGTAATTAAGACCGAAGTTAGGGTCAGACGGGTTATCCTCGTTCCAACCAACTGGTACTCGACCTTGCGAAAAACGAATCCATGTACCAAAACCCATGTAATCAGCAGGGTTATTCGGATTGTTTGCATTGATATACATTGAACCAATTGGGTAAATTGATTGCAACAACATTTCAACGTTTTCCAAACGAATCGAATCTTCCACTTCTGATGTAATTCTAGCAGTTTTCGCGCTAGGATTGCTAGGGTCAGTATACATCAATTTATTCTTGCGCGTATATTTTGCGTCTGAAATAAGCCAACGTTCATCACCGCGGTCACGAATACCGTTATCAGAATCCCATTCCATTACTGTGCCGATTTCATTATTGAACCATTTGATGCAAATAATGTCTTCATGACGCAATTCAGTATTGAAAATAATGTCTCGCCAGCGACCCGATGCATCCATTGCTGGACTAAAGTCGTCGCCTGATTCTACCCAAACACCACCATTTGCAATACAAATAGTTTCGTCATCAGTATCAAAACCATCACATGCGAATGCTGGAATATCAGCATCACCAGCGCGTGTTAGCTGTGTACCGTTGATAACAACTTCCAATGATTCTGGGTTAAACGTTTGACCTTCTAACAAACCGAAGTCTGAAAGACTGAATCGATATTTGTTTGGCAAATCACCCACCCAACGACTACCCGGGATTGTTTTGATGTCAACTGGTGTTTGCAATGAGTTGTAAACGCGAATAGTTTCACGCGTGTATGAGCTGCGATATGTTGCAAGTCCATCAAGATATGATACAATTACAATCGTATCACCTTCATTTGTCGGATATGCAAGACGAATAGATTTACCATCCAAAGTGTTCAAAACACCCATTTGGAAAGTGAGTTGGATTTCAGCATCTAGCGCAATTGCTAGTTTCTTGATAATCGCTTCATCGTCACACTTGTAAACGCTGTTTGTAATATCCCAAGTGAGATATGCTTTGTAATCGTCAACGGTAATTGTAAGCACGTTGTTGTTATTCGGACGTTTGTTGTTCATGAAATCAACATAAACATTTACATCATCGACTAATAGTTCGCGAATTTCAACACCATCAACAAATGCTGCTGATAATGAACCAAGCGCGTCTTTGCGATAACCAAAGCGTGTATTCGACGGGTCTGACGGGTCTTTAGCAGCGCGAAACATCGACATAACTGCTGTTGGTTCAACGTCTGGGACTGAGCCGTAATCAGAATTATCACTGATTTGGCTACCGTAGTACAACAAGTTACCGCGGCGATAAACTTCAATTGAATCGGTGTTATAACCAGATTCGAAAATATCAAGAAAATCAGTTTGATTTGCTTCTGCGATATATTCACGCTTAACAACAGTTGAACCGAGTGAACTAATACCCGTTACCAATTTGTTCGAAGCAAATTCCCAATTACCCGGAGAGCAATAAACAAGTTCAGCATCTAAGTTCTTTGTACTCAATCGAGTCAAACCGATTTCATGCTTGATTGTATCACCATCTGCTGGATAAATCAAAACTGAATTGTTTGCCCAAGTACCGTAAACATCGCGCAATTTAATAACTTTACCATAATCAGCAAAACTACCTTTTGGCAATTTCGCGCTGATTTCATGCGCTGTTGTATTCAAAGTATATGCTTGACCAAATTGCAATTCAAGCACTTCAATACCATCGTAAGTTTTCCATGCACCAGCAGCGTGGGGAACGTTTCCATCCCCCAGATTGCCGTATATATCATCGAAGTTGTTGTTCAGTTTCAGTCCTGCGCGGCGAAGGTAATCACCTGTACCATCATCGACTGCTTGACCAACATTAATTTGTTCTTTTGCCATTTAATCCCCAATACCTTCAATCGAACGGATGGTTACGTCAATAGAAAGTGTTCCAATGTTCTTTACAGTGGCAACAATGTAATTATCTTGATTGATTGTATATGAAATTTCATACAACAAATCATCCTCTGGTTTAGTAGGTTGACCAGTACGAATTCTAGCGTACTCAGTAGAATAAACATTATTGTCATTATCGTTTGTTCTATTTATGAGTAGTAAAGTCTCCGAGCATTCTTGCATTGAATTTGCTGCTGTTTGAGTGACAAAATTCATGTACTTCATGCAATGAAATTGGCTCTTGTGAAATAATTGAACTTCACGTGTCGAACCAGTTGTAATCGCTTGCATCATGATTGATTGTGAATTGCTTGTATTATCACCAGCAAGATTCTCAATTCGATAGTTCCATTTAGAACCACTTGTTGAACCAGTTTCAACGTACATCGTCAATTTGAAACGACCGCGCGTTAGAACAAGCTGAGAACCTTTATCACCAATCGTATCACCTGAACCACTTGTACGAATTGTGAGACGACGATTTGGGTCTTGTGAAATTGAATTATCGACGTTGATAAATTCAATCATTTCGCCTTCATGCTGAGAGCCGGGTGGTAATGTGATAAGCAATGGCCCTGCTCCGTCGCGTGTAACGCTCACATCATGCATAGAACCGATGTCCACTGGATTGCCTGATGGTGTTGTCGCACCGCCGTAGTAAGCGCGTGTGTGCTTCTGATAGTAGCCTGTAGGGTGAAGAATCATTGTACCTTCACCTTTTGTGTCAACGTTGTAGAATAGTCGATAATCACCGAATGCGTTATATACATTATCCAAATCGTGATTCAGTAATGTACCACCGTCATAGAGCGTATCACCTGTACTTTCGTCACCAGCAACGCCGACATCAATTAATTGTTTTGCAGTTTGTATTGTCATATTAGAACTCGAAAATAAGGTTAAATTCTTCGGTTTGGTCACGCGACCGAATAATTGGTTGACGGTTTTCCATATAAATCATTTCACCTGAATGTGATTCTAATTCAGATGGTAGATAAAATGGATTTGTTGCTTTTACATCTACATCAGTTGGTAATGTCTTTCGCTCAAGCGGGTCTAAGATAATGCTAATTTGTCTAAAACCGGTATTACCAATTCGACTTGCTTCTGGGAAATAAATGCTATCCAAATATGCTCTAAAGCGTAATGTATTGCACCGCATACGATGAAGCAAATCATATTGACGCGGGTACCATTCAAGAACGTATTCATAACCCCAACGACTTGGGCTTTCAATCAATTCGCGCTGTGATGGTGCAACAATATGGTCATTCGTACATTCATTGATTGCAACATCAGGTGGAATCGTGTATAAGTATTCCCACAAATAACCGTCTTTCATATCAACAGCTAATTTGCGACCCTTCGGTGGGAATGTTGATTGACTTGATGGTGTCCAAATAGCACCAACAGATAAACATTCTTTTTTGTTCATAATCGATTCGATAGAACATTGACCGCTGTTTGGTACATCAACACAACGATACACAATCCAACCAGTACCAATTTCAGTCTGATTGTATGGTGCGCTGTTTGTTACGATAATGTCATTAATATGAAACGTATACGGATTTTCATATCGTACATCACCCCAATCGCGTCGATTCACAACTGGTCGTAGATAGTCAACTGGAATCTTGACAGCACCCAACATGCGACTCCACATGTCTGAAATACCAGCAGGTGTATCGTCAGGATAAGGTGGTGCAAAGTTCGGGTTTGCTTCATTGGACGCCCATGATTCTTGGCGTCCGAATGTTGCATAAATTGTATGCTCTGTTGGCAAGTCACCAACAGAGTTGTAAAAATTAAGCAAGTTCTCCGTTCTGAACTTGCTTGTGATAATTGACCGATAAATTACAGCCATTTCATTCTCCTACTTTATATTGTGATACGGGCTTACCATAGTCTGGGTGATGCGTACTGTAATTGCTTGGGTCACGCGGCGCTTTTAAATCGTCTTTCAACTTGGTGTCAATCATTCGCTTGAACATACAGAAACGATTACTAAATGCATCAAACAACGGACTACCGATTAATCGACGTTCTGATGGTTTGTAAACCGTACCATCCCAAATTACATCAATGTTATCTGCGTCATAATCGCGTGGGTCTGTCGGGTCTGCTGCGTTCCATTCGTCAACACTGAAATCACGAATTGGTTCATGACGTACAACTAATTCACCAGTAACTGGGTCAAATAGCGGTTCAGGATTGAGTGGTGAACTTGCAGGGTCTTGAACTGTAATTTCAGTATTCCAAATAACTGGAAGACCTGCATCAAAGCGCAATGATTTGTTGAGTTCAACAATCGTTTGTTGCGGAACCATTGACAAACCACCATTGATAAACACTGTTAAAAGTGTAATACCGATGAAACCAAAACCAACTGGATGCACAAATCGAATCACGTCATCGCGGTACAATGCAGTGTTTAATTCACTCTTGATTTTCATTGTGTAATATGATTTGTTTCGATTGATATAATCAATGTCAGAATAAGCAAGTTCTTTACCAGCTACACCTCTAAGCACTTCGCCAACAAAAGCTGTTTTCTCGCTCTTGATAACTTGACCTTTCGAGATAGTACCTGTTAGATTATGCAATGTAACTTTCCACTGCAATTTGCCATTTTCGTATTCACGATTGATATACGTCACATTAGCGCGACCTGTTTGAGTGTAGATTGTGCGACCAACTAAGTCATCACTGATATTATTCGATTTCACGACAATATCATAGTCAACACCAAAAGAGCTTTCGACTTCAATTTCAACATCAGCATCATATAACAACTTGAACAAGAATTTGTATGATTCAATCGTACCTTTTGAACTGTAAAAGTTCGACGCTTGACTTTCAAAAAACTTTGTTACATAATCGCGTTTCTCTTGGTCTAAGTACAAATTCCGTTTTCGGATTTCGGACCAAAGATATTCATATGCATTTTCCTCTCTTGGATATTTATCACGAATCAAGTTCAATAACTTGTTGTAATAACTGTCTTTGCCCTCAGAGATATATTGCAGATAACATTCAGCAAATTTTGTAAAGTCGTTGTTGTCTGGGAAGTAAACTTCAGGACCCATTGTTCGAATCAACGGTTTCAAATCTGGGTCAACTAACCCACTATCTGGTACTTTGCTGCTTGTATCATATCGAGTTTGACCTTGCAAGTTTGCAATCATCATCACATTATCCGGTTTCCAAATAACGTCGATTGAGTCGCGTACACGATACGGGAATTCATAGAAACCAATAATCTGTCCACCTGAGTTATTCGCTCGAAGAATTTCTTTGTGAATTAATACACCACCAGAATATTGACTGAAACGGCGGAAGCTGATATTATCTAGCTTGAACGTCACAGTTCCTTTATCCCAAATTTCTGCATTCTCACCTTCGCGCAACGGGTCAAGTAAGTAGCTATGTTGCTGCGCTGGATGCACTAATACTGGACACTGTTCATGGTTAATCCAATAACGTTCACCAAATGATGCCATCCAACCAAATGCAGCTTCATTGTAATATTGTTGTGGCCGACGTTCAAAAACTTCACCGTCTGTGCTTTCAACTTGAATTAAATGTCTGCGCTGTGTGCTTGGGTATGAAAATTCAGTTTTGATTTTAACAGCTTCTTTGACTTCATCGTAATGAATCGGTAAGTCTGTATCAATCTCGGTTGAATCATGTTGATATTTGTCTGAACTCACGAACACGCGAACACCGTCTGTGCTTAGATTAGAACCTGTTACACTAATCAATCGACGTTCTGCAAGAGTTTCACCAAATACACGAACCCATTCACCACCATCGGGTACCATCGGAGCTGGGTCACCGTCATTTCGAATTTCATCGAATGCGTTTGGATATTGAAAGTCTTCTTTCAGTAGTTCAATATCAGCATCAGATTCAAACTTGAACGAATCACCTTGGTCAGCAATCATATCTGGCATAACTGTGATAACAGTACCGTGCTTGCGACCTTTGAACTTACGACCATACCAATTAGAATGTACGCGTTCAAAGTGAGTACCATCAGGAGCGAATGTCATGATATTGCGCTCGAAGTCAATGCCGTTTGTGAAGTCAACGAATTCGTCTTTATACGTCAAAGAACCAAGAACAAAATATTCTGGGTAGTAACGTTCATTAAAACGATATAAACCAGCAACATCAGATTCGACGATATTTTTTGTATCGTGACGGTCATCAGCCATGTCTTTTACTTCACCAATCACAAGCGCATAACATAGTTCATTAAACACGTCCATTTTGCGCACAACTGCTTTTGGGTTACCAGTAATTGGGTAAATTGCTTGCTCCCATTTACGAATGATTTCACCACTTGGCAAAACTTCAACAGGTGCGTTAGATACCGAAATACGATGCATTTCATCATTGGCACACGCATAAACCCATTTATTCGATGCTGCTTGAGCTTCTACTTTACGTTTGATGCTATCTGGATATTTCGCATAAGAACCAAACACAATTGGAAAGAATGGGATAACACCATCACCAACACGACGAACAAACGATGCACTGATACTTGACCAGAATACTGTTTCTGAACTGAAACGCACGTCATCAGAAGAACGACCTTGCATGAGTTCATCGTAACCAAGCGCATATGTTGTTGTTCTATTTTGATAAAACACATTACGCGCAATTGGATAACCGATGCGGTCTGGGAACATCAACATTGTATACCAATGCTTACCACCATCATCAGATACACGACATTGAGTTTGAAAACGCTCAGTCACGTACATAATTTTATCCGAGAAACCAAGATACGTGCGGTCGTCTGATGTACAAAGTTTCGAAATCGGTGAAAGCACTTCATGATATTCACGGTCAGACAGAATAAAGTTTTCGACGTTCGATGCATTAGCAATACCAGCATCAAATACGAAACTTTCATCCATAAGCGTAGCATAGATGGAATCGCGGTTAAAGTCAACGTATGATTCATTTAATGTCAGCTTTTTATCGATAAACACACGACTAGGCTGGAATGGAATCATTTGTGTAGTTGAATATGCGTTGGTATCGAATGTCTCGAATGGGTCTGAATAAACCCATTCTGACTGTTTGAAACCAATTGCGGTAGTTGCAAATCTAAACCGATATTTTGTGTTTGCATTGAGATTGTCTGCGAACCACTCAGCCTCATACGTCACACCCAAATTAATCCAAGTGCTTCTGCTGTACTGTGTTTCGTACTCAATGACATATGCAAAGTTTGCCCCAACATCATCCCACATAAAGTGGGCGAAGTTGGCAGCAAGTTTTGCAATTTTTAAACTGGTAATTTTGGGTGCTTGTAAAATCATTTCGCTATAGCTTCCATTGTTATTGTTGTGTAATGCGGTCTTAATTCGTTTTCAAACACAATTAAAGAACCATTATCAATGTTGATATTCTGTGCAATCGGTGTTGCGTGTAATTCAATATATGCAGAAGTGAATCTGTCTGAATCAATATTTAACGCTCCAAGATTGTAATACACGGTGTTATTCATGTAGTCGATTGTACCAACATTGTAGTATAAGCTGCGACCATCAATAATTTGACGATTGAAATCATCACCATCATATGGGTGTACTGATGTAATGTCACCTTCTTTGAATGGTCCAATTAATGTCAGTCCAATATCACCTTCTTTTGCGCCAGTACAAACATAATGCACGTTGTAGTCATAAAGGTCTTCACCAGTATTCGGGTCAATGTGTACAGGTACTTCAAAAAGAATCTCTGTACTAAACACAGATTGTTCTTTCAGTTCATTCAAGAAGTTGATACCGTTCATTGGGCTAGTGAAGTAATTTTCTTCTTCACGCACAAGACCAATTGAAGTTGTTGTACCAAGAATCGATACATCAGCATTATCAACATAACCATTCATTTTCGAAGTGTAGAAACCTTTATTAAAGATTTCGACTTGCTCGGTGTAGTATCTATCAATCGAGTCTAATACTTGACCTTGTAACCATTCTTGCGTTTGACTCAAATCATTAATCGAATAAGTCACGTTTACGTTTTTGGTCACATACAAATATTTCGGTGAATGCACAATTGGTGTGATTGTTGCAATGTTGTATTGCTTCAAAAAGCGTTGAATGTCTTCTTTCTGTACAGTCGTTAGATAAAGACCACTTTTCGGTTTAATTGCAATAAACGCATAGCCCGGCTTTTCAACGTCTGTGTAGCATTGAATTGCTTGAACGATGTTACCGAACTGATACGACACAAAAGCCTCGTAGTCGGACGCTGTGACTGCTCTACGCTGGGTTTCGCGCATGATTGGCGCTAGTTCACGAATGCGTTCAATGTCTTCTTCATCACCACCACCGTCAGCACCAACATAATCTTTGTCATTATGAATATTTTCTTCTACTTTCTGGAATACCAGATTTGGAATTGTACCAACGTAGTCAAAGTTTTTACAACCGTTTGCAATGCTACCGTCAGTTTGAATATATTCAATTACAACAGTCGAACCAACAGAAGGACGTAGACCACCAATATACGATGCTTTCAACATACCATTTGCAGTGATGTTTTCTTGACCTTCACCAAAGAAAATCTCAGTGAATCCATCAATTGTTTCGCGCATATAAAACACGCTACTTGCACCATCAATTTGAACAATTGGTTTATTTGTCCAATCTGCCCATTGCGCACCATTCACCATTACGCGTACATGTTTGCGGTCAATGTTTTTATCATTAATGACAATTAAACTGTCTTTTTGGAATACCATTTGTTGTCTGATAATACGACCCTGTACCAAGTTCAATGCAGTGATGTATTGGTTATCAATGCCGCGGATAACTGAAACGTCTTCCCAAGTCACAAAGTCAAAGAATTCAATATTCTGAATTGAACCAGTGAATTTAGTACCGTATGGAATCTTGATATTCATCGGACTTAATTCTGGTGGGCTGTACGTGACTGTAGCGCGTACTACGCTGCTTGCTGCTGCTTTGACTGATGGGAAGTACCCGTTGTCTTGCGCGTGTTGTACGACTGAACTACGCAGGTTTGCAGTGCGAATAAAGCTTTCGTACAAAGCTGCATTACTGAATTGTTGAATGTAAAGCGTGTTATACGCAAGCATGTCAATCAACACAGATAAACGGCTACCGTCAAAATTGTAATCTTTGAATTCGTCTTGATTCTGCAAAAAGTTCTTTAATGCTTGTTGAATCTCAGGGAATGAAGCGGCTTTAAATACCGCTGGGATTTCTGTTGCGTTTATATTACTAGCCATCTTTAAGCTCCAGTTTTAGTCTGTAATATGAATCCAAATCGGTAATCATTGAATAAACAATTGTGACGATATACGCGTTGTTATCGTATACTGGCACAACTTGAATTCCTTGCATTCTAACCCGAGGCTCATAGTTTTTAATCGCGTCCATAATAGAACGTTCAATTGTAATCGTTGCTAAGTCGTTCATTAATTCAAATAAGCTTGAATAAATATCACAACCAAAATCTGGGTCAAATGGACGTTCGCCTTTGCGTGTCGAAATGATACCTGATAATGATTGCTGAATTGCACTTAGATTTTTGACAACACCAACATCATTGTCCTTGAAATCTTTTTTGAAATCTGCTGGTATATCAGAATAAAAGTCTTTGCCTTCTACTGATAGAACTTTCAATCTACTGCTGAATTTTGACATATTTTCCTATGCTATAAAAATATTAGGCGAACTTTTAACAAGTACCTCACCATGCGTACATATATCACCAATCTGTGCCGCGCGTTTACCTTCGATAAACACTTTCGAAGTTGCTATCACAAGCCCGCTTTTAGGGTCTGGATTCTTTCCGGGCTTAACGTGCGTTATTACTTGGTCTTTATCTAATACGATTATTTGGCGACCATTCGCTGTGACTGTACTGCTCGACCCAACTACATTACTTGGATTCCACGAACTCGGACCAATCGTCGGTCCGTTATTTAAAACTAATCCTGCCATTATACAATCCCCGGAAATGGTCCACTTTCAAAAATATAATCACGTAATTTACCAGCCCATGCAGTAGAATTCCCATAAAGCGTTTGAGTGATTGATTTAGTAATCGTCTCTGTTACACCGGGTGGTACTGTGCTTTGAAAAGTCAAACTACACTTGATAGTAAAAACTTGTTTCTGCGGTGGTGGTGGTTGAAACTCAATACAATCTGCTGTTGTTGGGTCTTTCGGTAAATTCTTAAATCCGTTCACTTGAAATATCTCAAGCGTTTTTCTATCTCTTAGAGTCAAAAATAAGTTTGCACCATTTTGCTCGAAATAGTCTTGATAATGCCCAAAGTAATGTCCGTCTTCAATAGTGATTCCGTATTCTGTTGGGTCTGGTGTGACAGTCAATCCGAACTTGACCATCTTTTCTGTTGCGTCTAGCTTATACGAAAACAGCATATCGGTTACCATCAATTCACCGTAGCTTTGATTGCTGAATTCGATAATTTCATCTTGTTCGGAATAGTTTGGTGGTAATATAATAGTTGCCATGCTTTTTCCTTTTCTTTTATTTATAAACAAAAAGCAGCCCGAAGGCTGCTCTAGTTTAATTCAATGTAATCGTACTACCGCTAATCTGTGCAACACCATTGGCTTCCATAACTGCATTAGAACCTTTCAAGTGAGTGTTACCACCCGCAAATATAGTTGCATCTGCTGATGTAACAACATTGAAACTATTTGCTTTGATGTTATAATCGCCAGTGACATCAGAACCAACACCACCTTTAATTGTCTGATTCACATTGCCATCAATTGATTGAACTACTGAACCTTTGATTGTTTCAGTCACATTCCCATCAACATTCATCATGACATTGGATTTTGCATTCAACGTAACATCACCTTTAACGTCTGTTGTCATGGTACCTTTTACTGTTGAATTCATATTACCTTCAACGTTTACAGTCATATTACCGCGACACGTCATTTTGATATTACCGTCAACAAATAGCTCGGAACTGCCCATGATATACGTCTTTGCGTTTGATGATACAACGACATTCATATCACCACCGATTTCAATGTTATTGTCATTTATCACAATCGTATAATTATCACCAAAGATTTTGTTCACTTTATCACCTGATGGATGAATTTCAGTGAATGTACCTGCTGGGTGTTTTAGATGATAACGTTCGCTATCGGGTGTACTATCGAATTCTTGAATGTGACCAGCTTCGGACTCAAACACTTGATTATACGGGTATTTTGCTGAATAGCTTGACTTCGGTTCAACAAACATGATACGCGTATCTGGTGGCACAAATGGGTCGTCTGGGTCAACTTCATTGCGCATGAAAGTCTCTTTTTTAGTCATCACACCGTAGCTTTCTAAGTTACCAGTTTGAACGATTTTAGATACACGACTTGCGCGACCTTTAGTTTGCTTTGCCCAAAGACTTGACATCAAACCATCATATGCACTTTTCCATTCTTTCGCTTTCATAAATCCAAGTGTTTTCTTGAATTTCGCAACACCACCAACACCCATTTGAAAACACATATTTTCAATTGCCATTCTGCGACTTGCATTAAGGTCTTGATAAACATTGTTTACTGTGCTATTCTTACTAATACCGATTCGTACTTTTTGCAAATCCTCTGCAAACAGTTTCGAACACTCTGCGTCTGTGATGCGACCATTTGTAATCACGCGACCAACTTGCTTGCTTAACAGCGCGTTCAATGCTGGGTCGTTTGCATAATTCGAACCTTTAGCATATGCTGTACGTGTAATCAAGTGACCGATACCAATTGTGGGATAACCCAAATGGTCTAAGTACATTAATAACTTTTTCCCTTCGTCACCCACCAACATCTTTTCAATTGTGAAATCAGGGTCATCATCGACTGGAATTTCATCAATTGGTGATTCATTCGGTGCGACTGCTTGCGTGATACTCTCGTTTTGTTGTACAATAACAGCAGGTTCTTTTACGATTTCACCACTTGGTTTTTTGACCTCAGTCGTGTTTACATCAGTATCAGAAGCGTTTGTACTACGCGCAAGAACGTTTACGTCATTACCTGTATATCGAGGATATACTGCATTCGGGTCACTGAATCCTTTATCGTGATTCGGTCTTTCTTTATATGTACCACCGACTGTACCCATGATGATACCGTCTTGACAAAGCGCGTCACGAAAGAACCCAACAACGTGCGTACCTTCTACTGCGCCAGTAGGACTATTACCGATACCACTCATTGACGCGCTATTGATAGGCATCATCGGATGGAGCCACAACAATTCCTCAGTTGGTATACCATGAAAGTCATCTTTACTTTTTTGGTCAGTATGTAAGCCGAATACTCGCACTCGCAATCGACCTTGCTCTAATGGGTCAAAACGGTCTTCGACTACACCCGTGAACCATCTAAAATCCCCGAATCCCATAAACATAAAATACTCCTTTTCTTTTATTTATGAAAGTGATATAATTCTTTTATTGAATGGGAGACGACCAATGGCTAGAAAGAAAACAACAAAAGAATTTATCACAGAAGCTATTGCAATACATGGAACAAAATACGATTACAGTTTGGTCGAATATACTAACAATAAGACAAAAGTAAAAATCATATGCAAAGAACATGGGATTTTTGAACAGGTACCAAGTAGTCATTTAAAATGTCATGGTTGTATTGAGTGTGCTGGTAAGCAAAAATCATCATCAAAAGAATTCATCAAAAAATCAATATCTGTACACGGTGAAAAGTATGATTATTCTTTGGTTGAGTATGTTGGTACAATGAAAAAAGTGAAAATTGTATGTAATACTCATGGGATTTTCGAACAGGTACCAAGTAGTCATTTGAGTGGGTTTGGATGTCCCGATTGTGGTATGAAAAAATCAAACTCAGAAGAATTCATCAAAAAATCGTTTGGTATGCATGGTGACAAATATGATTATTCTTTAGTTGATTATATTGATTCAATGAAAAAAGTGAAAATTGTATGTAATACTCATGGGATTTTCGAACAAACACCAAACAGCCATTTGAGTGGTGCTGGTTGTCCAAAATGCGTTTCTGTCGTTAGTAAACCAGAGAATGAAATTTTTGAGTTTGTGAAAACACTGACTACAAATGTGATTCAATCTGAGCGCAAAATGCTGAATGGTAAAGAGCTTGATATTTTCTGTGCTGATGACAAAATCGCTATTGAGTACAATGGTTTGTACTGGCATTCAAGTCACAATATCGAAAGCCACTATAAAATCATGGGTAAACATGAATACAAAACCCAAGTGTGTAATGACAATGGTTTTCGATTGTTTCACATCTTTGAAAATGAATGGATTGAAAACAAAGATATTTGGAAAAGTGTTTTGACAAATGCTTTCGGTTTGTCTGAGTTCAAAACAGTGTCACATGAATGCGAAATCGATGCCGAAACAGCAATTGCGTTCTTCAATGAAAACAGCTTCGAAAAGACTAATGATGCATATGCAGTTGGTTACTTTGCTGGTGTTGAATTAATCGCAGTATTGTCTAATGATATGCTTGTTTATAAAAAGTATGTCACATCAGATATTCAACCTGATTTCGTTGTTGTGAACAACCGCTTCCCAATCAAAACAGATTATTCATTGGTTAGTATGTCTGAACCAGTTGGCTACTTTCACAAAGATATGAAAATGATTGACGTTGATTCTATTCAACAAGGTTACGAAATGAAACTGTCATGCATCTTTGATTGTGGTTACTCTGTTTACACAAAATAAAAGCAGCCCGAAGGCTGCTCTTTAAAGTGTACCACCTGAAACGTTCGAATCTGAAATTAATTCCAAATTCATAAAATATGTTTCGCGTGTGATTACATGTTTCAATCGATTGATAAGCCAACGACCAGAATCACGGATATTAATATTCCCATTCTGGTCAAGCGTATTGATGTCGATTACTTGACCTACTGTTAAATCAGTACAAGCTGGTACTTGTGCGAATGCACGTTTAGCACTCAAACTGACTCGGTTGATTGCGCGTATTGCACTTGCATTACCGTTTGCTCCTTTATTCATCGAATCGTATACATGACCTTCACTTCGAAGTTCCACAAAAGTATCTCTTGTGCTGAATTCTTTCAGCATGTCTTCACTGAAACAATCAATTGGATTTAGCTTTGGATAGTTCACTTTCGCACTTGCAAAGTCCATATAGTGCGTTTGAAACTTCTTGTCAACTAGACTATGTGAATGAATCATTGCACCAAGTCCACCATTGCGCAATTGGTCAGGCAAGTTGTACCCTCGTGCGCGTTCGAATTTGACAATCTGATTGTACATACCAATCGAAGTTGTCGGTCCATATGAATACACTGTAACTGCGTCTGTTTGTGTCAGACTCATACCAGATACAAAATTCACCTTATCTCGGTCTTCATAAAAGTAAAAATTACTGTCAGCCCTATTGTTTTGTACTGCTGATTGGCTTATACTACACATATAATTAATCACTTCCAATGGACTGATATTTGGTATGACTAAATCTTTATTGTAAAGCGTCTGTTCGACGTTTCGTAGATTTTCTTCATATCCAATTGCGGTCAGCATTTCATTCACGACGAAATCGGTACCAACTGATTTGTAGCTCTTGCTGATTTTGATATATTCATTAGTCATTTCACCAGCAGATACAAAATGAACACGCACGAACTTACGCAATTGCGTACTTGGGTCCGTGATGTCTTCATATCGAGTAATTTTGAACTTCTTCGAAAATGACTTATTTGCGTCACCATTACCGTCACGCGTATGCATATTAATTACAACGACTTCGCTGCCATTGGGCACGTATGAATCAATTAAGTTGATTGTATCGATAAAGTCAAAACTACCGCGAATCAATCCACCTTCCAAACATTCATCGATAATGATTTGAACAAAAATACCACTCAAATCATACCCCTCGTCATCCCTAGCAAATACCAATCGTTCGATAACATAATTTTCATACGCGACAATACTTTGTCTATCGAGTGGCATTCTTTTGAACCTCCATCATGCGCTTGAGAATATCAATAAAACGTGTTAAATCAGATGGGTGAATAATCTGAATAATGCGTTTATCGTCGTTCTTGTCAAGTGCATCCTCAATCGCTGTCACGGGCGCAAGCGCACCAACATACTGAATGTATGCATGATTGTTGTCTCCAATATCATACCAATTACCAGAATTAATCGGATATTCTTGCATTCGATAATGCTTTTTGCCTTTCGTGTCTACGTGATACACAATTGTATTCACGCCGTTCGGCATATTTTGATACTTCTGAATTGTATGCTGATGTACTGCTTCCTGTTCGCAAACCCAATCATAGAAAGGGTCTGCGATGTCATTCAGCGCAAGAAGAATCCAATAGTAACGTACATTACCATAAAGTTCGTGTGAAAGCAATTCAGGGCGTGGACTACCGTTGATTTGATACTTTCTAAGTGTGAAACTCTTTGCAGCACGTTTAATTAAACCCGTGTAATTCTGAAAGATATTTGCTGTTGGTACACCTTTGTAGTCAACAGCATCGAAAAAATTAAAAATCATTTGACACCACTCCCATAAGAGCCAAAGAATAATTCGCCATTGTCGGCACCACCAAGATTTGATGTAAGTGCTTTCCAATAGTCTGAATATACTGGGCGCAGTTCTTGTAATGTAATCTCCAAATCGATAGCAATCGGGTCACCAGCAGTTCTATCAAAACTGTCATATGTTTGGTCAGGTGTTTTGTTGATACGAACACTTGTGATACTTGCAGGACCCATTGCAAACTTCGGAGTATATCTGTTTGCTGAATTAGTACCAGCGCGATTAATTCGTTCTTCAACGAACCAAAGCGGCGGAACTTCGATTTTGTTATATGTACCGATTGTACCACCAACTTCGATATTGGTAGACCCCGGTGCAATGTCATGTCCGACGTTCGCTTGACCAAGATTAGTCGCGCTACTGTTCACCATGAATTCTTTGATAATTAAACCAACTTGTTTCAATTCAGCCAAGTTGCGCGGTCTAAATTGAAAGATAAAATTCTGTTGTCGCAATTGCGTATTTTTAAACATTGATGCGCTGCGACTACCAAGCACGTTGCCTGTAATTTGTGCGTTGTATTCTTGGCTAAGTTTCTTCGCTTCAATCGTCACTTTGTCAACAGCAGTATCAATAAGTGCTTCACCACCCGCTGACAACATACCTTGACCTTGACCAATATTTGTGTTGAAGTTTTGTACCAAGTCTTGCAAGAAACCACCGTCGTTATCATCATATGAATGACTGATATTCTCTACCATGTTTGGCATGTACATTTGAATCACACAAAGAGTTTCCTCATTGAATTTACCATTCACAGACGCACTTGCGCGTTTGTCAATGTCTTGTGATGTCAAACCAGTAGCACCAGATTTTGGTTTCACTGCATAGAATACAAGATAATTTGGATGACGGTCTTCTGCTCCGTTGATTGTCAACGGGTATTGAAACGCTCGAATCCCTGATTGATTATTTGTTTTATTCGTCAAGACACCGGGATTAATAGTGTCATCCGAAATAATAGATGCAATGGCCATAATAGTTCCTTTTCTTATATTTAGCTGTAAGAAATGAGGTTGATAACAAAATTCATATCAGTTCACAAACAATCGATTTTAAAGCGTTTTGAGCGATTCCAAGACGATCTACATACAAAGTGTACTAGAACGTTATACGATTGAATGTACCCACCAAGAAAGTTCAAGAAATCATATAATAACAATTGATATGATGCGCGTAGCGCATTGACGCTACGCGTCACAATAATATATACATGTAAAAGTTATCAAGTATATAATAAAATAAGAGTTGATAACTTAAACATTTGATTTATAACGATTATTTTCTTGCAAATGATGTAATGCTACTTACAAATAAAAACACCACTCGACTTGAGTGGTGTTCCTGTGTTACACTTGTTTCCAAGTCGGTTTAGTTTGGAATGTTGCTCTAGTGCTTGCACCAGCTTCAACAACAGTAAAACTTTTTGTACTTGATGAATCAAACCATTTGTCAACGTTTTGGTCATCGAAAATACGATATGCTCTGTTGTTTCTGTGTGCGATGTACGTACCAACATTATATCCACGAACGCTATTTGCATCATCGTTGTAGTCATGCAAGTGAATTTGCAATTCATCAAACGGTGTAGCACCATTCTCGAACGCAAAGTCCATACTGAAACCTGCTAGATTGGATTGACCTACGCGCACCAGCTTTGCATTATTTACAAAGTGAGAATCGCGCAATCGACCAACTTCCAATTTCGGGTCTTTGTTGTAAACCCAACCGATACTACCTTCTTCGCCTAGCATATAAAGTTTGAACAATGATTCACCAGTCTTTTTCAAGAAAGTGATTTCAGGTGCAACTACTTTATAAACAAGTGGTGTGAAAATATTCGTACTGCGATAATTCATGTCACCAGTCATGCTTGAAAGCTGATAGCTGAATACATCAAGTCCACCATAAGTTTTATTGATGTCAGAATAGCCTATGAAATTTGAGGTTGCTTCAACACAACCATTCCAGTTTTCACAGATTTTTTCGGTTTTGTTGATTTTCAGTGAAACAACATTTCGTCTTGTGTCAAGACCAGAGTCTTTAACAAAGCTACATGCTGTTATTTTCACGCGTTTACCAATCAAAGATTCGTCATATGGTAATTCAACGACATCACTTGTCACGCCGTTTATCACAGTGTACAATCGCAGTTTATTATCGAACAAATCCATTTCGAATTTGCGAGAACCGCTACCACCAAGAATCGGTCTATAACCAGATTCGAGAATCAAGTCCAAACAGATATAGAAGTACCCGATTGTGTGCCAATCGTAGTTCAAGCGATTTGAGCGCATATCTGGTAACCAACGACGATGAATAGGTTGTTGCGTATCTTTGAAATCTTGCTCGATAGCAGCACCTTTGTTTGACAGTGAAATACCATCAAGTACATCAGTACACACGTCCAAGCTGTTTATCGTTAGATAATCGTTTACATCTGAGTTCAAGAGTTTGATACTCACCTCACCCGAATTTTCTGATGTCACAATGCCCACCATACGACCACCATCACCAATGTGTGACATACTGCGAATCACATTAGAACCAACAAGAATTTGAACAGTCTTGCCTTCTGGCGCTTTGATGTCAAACGTAATTCGACAACGTTTTACGATACCAACATTGCTCTTGATAATCGCATCACCACCAATTGATTTGAATGAATATCGACCAATTGCTTCGAAGTTCTTACACTCCCAATCTGATGATTTGAAGTTTTCATAACATTTCCAACCACTTCGAAATGCAGGTACACCAAACAGCATGAAGTCATGAATACTTTCAAACTTATTTGAGTAGCTTACTTTCGATGCTTTAGAAAGTGTATTGAAGTCAATATCCCAAATGCGACCAGCATAAACATTCGAATTATCATAACGCGCACCGATTGTATTCACAATCTTATCACCAGCAATTCCAATAACTAGATTATACGTCACGCCTTTTACAAGAACTTGATTTGTGTACAAGTCGTTATCAAGCATCAAGATTTTACAATCTGTTACTTTCAAACGCATATTCGAATCGATTTCGACGCGTGAACTAATTGAACCAGATTTTGAACCGTCAATCAATGTACCAACCTCTGCAACAAATTTCATATTGATAGTACCAACATCATCAGATTGAACTTTCCAATCTGGGATTTTGAATGCTGCATTGAATGTCAGTTTCTTGTTGTGCTTATATTTCGGTTTGTCGAAAACACCATTGATGTCTGGGTTTGGTGTGTATTCTGCAACGATTGTCAATTCAGACGTGTCGCCTGCTGAAATCCATGCACCACATTCTGGGATTAATTCGTCGTTTTCAACAACACATTTATACCGTTTATTCAATTCTGCAACTGGTGTTGCTGAACCAAAGCTAGTTACTGTAGCATACACAATATCATTGTTTGTCAAGCCACACGGAAATGCTGCTGAACCAACTTTCGTTGATATACTAGCACCTGCACCACTAACTGTTTCAGTCGTCGGTGTTTTTGCGATTTGACTGCGACCAATTACCTCGCGTTTACTATCATTCGGAATACTTGCGTGAACCAGCTCATAAATGCGCGTGTTGTGCATTTTATCGATGATACACATTTCAAGAACTGTACCAGCAATCGAAGCTTTATTTACACCACCGATTTCAAGTCGCAATTCAGTTGGATGTTGTGTGATTTCCTTTGTACCAAGCAATATACTATTCACATAATGTTTGATTGTCGTTGGTGTTACGACTGTGCGATAATTCACTGAATCAGAATATGTGAGATTGTCTAGCGGATATTTCGTAACATCATCACCGTATACAAATACATGCTGATACATACCGATATTCGATTTGTCAAGTCCATGTGAAATATCTGGTCCACCTGATTGCATGAGTACAATATCAGAATAATCCCAAATGATGTCTTGATTGAATTCAAACGTTTTTGTATTTTCCCAACTTGGTGTTGTGATTGTGCTTTCTGAAAAATCAGGTGATGAAACGTGTTGAATTGCGCTGTAATGCAGTGCATTCAAATCTGGTTCACCCGTAGATGCGATGATTTCGTTTCCACTTATTTCGCGTAGTCTAGCTGTTTTGAATGTCTGAATATCGACATTACCCGTCGGTACGACTCGGCTAGTACATGCAACGATATTTCGAATACCAACTGAACCAACTGGTGTAGCTGATTGCGCGTGTGCTGCGTACAATGACACATACACTGCGTTCTTTGGGATTTCGATGTCAGCACGTACCTCAGTCCATATAAACGCGTCTGAGTCTTTTGTTAGCTCTTTTACGCTCAAAACAGTTTGGTCTTTGTCAAAGAACTTGATACCAAACACACAACCTTCGCTTGCATGTTGAGCAAAAGCATCTTTCCACAATTCAGCAGATAGATGAATGTTTTCACCGACTAGCAAGTGCAAATCAGTAATCAATGCTTTATCGTGCCAATGTTTAAATTCAAATGCGCTTTGACTATCGAGATATTCAAGCGTATCATACGCAATTGGTTCACCATAACCAGTCACACCGATATTTGCGATTGCATCAAGAACAATCATCATTTCGGCTGGTTTATCGTCTTTGTCTGAACCCATATATTGCTTTGAAGTGAACTTCTTTAGCGCAACGTCATAAACACCAACAAACGAACTAAATTCAGATTCAGCACCAGTGCGCCAGTAATTTCGCCAAATTCGATTGCCAACTGTGTCCATCCAATTATCTAAATTTCGTGTGCTTCGATTGCTTGTGTGCGAAAGCATGAGAACCAAGCCTTCTGTACGTGCTTTAATCCAACTCACAAAGTTGGCATCATGACCAACAGTACCAAAATAAAACGTTGTTGCTGCTAATATTTTACCGCTTACTGAAATGTTGATAACGTTTAACCCTCGAATATTTGAGGGATTTAGCGTCACCCCATTGATTGACGCTAAACACATTCCACCGGCATTCGATTGATGTCCGCGCAACATAATCTGATGATTAGTTGCAAAATTTTCAGATAGTGTGTCCGAAGACACACCATGCTTATTCACACCAGACAAAATTACTTCTGCCATACTTCCCCCTTATGAAACCCAAACAAACTCGACTGTGCGTGTTGTAGGGTTTGGTCTAATTTCAAGATATTCATCACCAACGCGAATTCGTAATGCATCGACCGTTAGAACGTCATTAATTTCGACTGTACCATTTGCTGTTAGAGCTGGGCTGTGATTAATAATCAACTCACCTGCCATAACGTCACCCTGTTTGTGTACACGGCTGTTACTATCGGTAATCAAGTCATCCATTGTTTCTTTGACGTATAAAACTGTTACTGCGTCATTATTTAATGTCGGTGTACCGCTGATATTCACGTTGCCAGTTACACTCACACCAGCGTCTGATGTTTGCAAGCGTTTAGCCGACAAGTAGTTCAATTGTGTGATACCATTTGCGAACAAATCGATACCAGTAGAAGCAACACCTTCATTAGACAACACATTCAAGCTAACTTGATTTGCTGCTTTAGTTGCAACTTGGAAACCAGCTTGTGACGTTTTTGCAGTGAGTACAACACCCGGAGCGGCATTGAATTCTGCTGACACGTTTGTAACAAGTTTGTCAACTGAGATTGATTTAGCAGCTAGAGTGTTCACTGTAGTTGCATTTACAACAGTAAGGCTTTCAAGTGTTGATAGTTTAGAAACAGTCAATTTACCATCAACAGCCAATGCGCTGTCTGCTGCGACAATAACATTCAGATTATCAGAAGCAACGATTTTGTGAGTCTTTGCACCAACAAAACTGATTGAACCGTCTGTTGTTGTATCAAGAACAACTTGCACTTGACCACTAGAATTCAATGTGACTTTTTTACCTTTCACATTCAAATCATTTGATGTAGTCACGACACCTTTATCGGTAATCGTCATGTCACCTGAACCGTCAACTGCTGGTCGAATAGAAACTAAACCATTAGACGCTCTTGCAAAAACACCCGTTCTGCTGTTAAACTGTTCACCAGTAAACAAACCAATTGGGTTTACGCTTGCAATAGTTTTAGTGCCTGTACCACTTGCGCTATAGCCAAAGTTAAATTCACCAAGCAAATCGGTTGTACCGATGCGCCATTGTTCACCTGTTGAAGTTGCGCGGAAATTAATATCATTGCGCATACCTTTTTCGTCTGAAAGTGTCAATGCAGGACGGTCTTTAGCGATTGCTAAATTGCCTGTCATTGTATCGCCGTCAGTGTTTACATAACGAGCATCAGAGATAACTCGGAGTGTCAACGGTGTGATGATTGTTGTATTATCTGTACCAGCATTCGCTTCTGCTTGTGTAGACAGTCGCGCAATACCAGTTTGTGTTGTTGTTGCAATACGTTTATTCAACGTTTCTGGTGTGATGATTCGTTGGCTATACGCTTCACCTGAACCACTCATTGCATTCGCTTCTGCTTGTGTTGCGAGACGCGCAATACCGCGCATATCAACGGTTGCCAAGCGATTGTTTAATGTTTCTGGTGTAATCAACGTACCAGTAAATGCTTCTGTATTACCAGAAGTTGCTTTACTTTCAGCATCAGTAGCAAGACGCGCAATACCACGACGACCGATAGTAGCGATTTTGTTTGCCAATGTTTCTGGTGTAACAAATGCTTCACAGTCACGATTTTGACCAGTAGTGATGTCTTCTTTGTTTTTGTCAACTTCTGCTTGAGTCGCAATCGCAGCAACACCCAATGAATTTGTGTCTTCGCGGTCAACACGGAAGTTTGTTTCATGAACTGATGAAAGAATCCAAGCACGTTCTGGAACTGTTGGGTCTTCTGCATACATGAAGTCAAGCTGAATATCACGACCATCACAAACGTGTGTGTATGTTTTAGTCTGAATGCTTGTCAAGTCAGCAATTTTATCTCTGCGATATGACACACGCGGATTGTTTGCAATTTCATCATCAATCATCAAATACAGTTTTTCGCTCAATGAACCAGATGGGATATTGATTTTTACTGTACTACCAGCTACCATATAGCTTGTATTGATTTTCATCGTATCGCCAATAGTGACACGATTTGGCATTTCGATTGTGATTACATCAGATGGTTTACGCGCATAAACAAAAATACCTTCCGCGTGAACTGCTGCAAATGTCTTATCAGCAATTTTCCAACGCCATGTTTGGTCAGCATCAAATACACGCCATGTTTCAGTTTTTTCATCAAAAACGAAACGACCCCATGATGTGCTAGTCGATGTAATTGATTTAGAGCTTGTGCCATCAGGTAATGTTATTGTATGATTGCTGTCTGGGTGAACGATAAACGATGCATTGTTTTGCGGATTATTACCATCCAAGTCAAATGTTGTGATACAATCGCCATGTGCTGCGTATCGCGGTAAACGAATAGTTAGTTCACCAGTGAAACGACTTTCGCGCATGATTTCATCACCAACAAATGCACGAACGTGACCTTTGTCTGTGACATCAGTTGTGTTGATAATGCGATTTTTCTGAACATTATCAGAAACCAAGTAAGTAATCCACGATGTACCGTTATACAAGAATGTTGTACTTGAGAATGGAACGTTGATATTAAACGTTGCCATTGAACTGTTGATACGGCCACCAGTTACTTCAATTTTGTAGTCATCAGTTACACCAGCGATGTCTTTGATAATTACAGCATCACCAATTTCGGGATTGCTTGGTAAAACATATTTTGCATCAGCACCACGCACTTCTGATAGAATAGACTCGCCGAGTTTAACTTTGCTCTCAGCTTCAACAGTTGTTGAAAGAACATGTCGATAGTTTACGTCAATTCGAATAAACTGCCATTTTGCAATTTTAAACGGCTCGGGTGTTGCAATATCTACTAAACTGTAGTACAATCTGTCTTTATAAATTACTGCGAAATCTTTTGGGTATGTACGTTTTTCGTCGTACATTTGAATTGTATTTTCGTATGTGTTATACTCGACTGACACACCATCTGATGGAATGTTCTTGTCTGGATAACCAACGTTTACAACTTTCTTACCAGCGGCATCAATACCATCGGACGCTCGAAATGAACGCGGCATATTTGCAAATGGTGATTGAATTTCAGTTTCTTTTGTCATTTCATCATCCTTAGTTATTTTACTTATTTATCACTTGCATTTAATGATCTAATCTAATACAATATTGTTTTTAAGGAGTGTGCATGAGTTTAGCAAAATTTTTCGATAATCCATCTGATGAAGATATTATCCCGGGTGTGAATTTAATCGATTTGAGCCAGATTGTTGTATCAACAATCACGGCATCATTTACACCACAAGACAACGTTGATTTGAATTTCGTTCGTCATGTGATTTTGAACAGCATTCGCTACAATGCATTGAACAATAAAACGTTGTACCCAAAAATCGTAATCGCAGTTGATAACAATGCAAATGGTTATTGGCGTCGCCAGAAGTCATACTTCTACAAAAAGCATCGTGAAAAAATTCGTGCGGAATCTGATTGGGATTGGTCGTCTATTCATGAATCAATGCGCACAGTTGCAAAAGAACTTGCTGAAAATCTGCCGTATCATGTAATTGATTTGCCAAGTACGGAAGCGGATGATGTCATCGGAGTATTGGTTCATCATATCAATGAAACAAGCCCGAAAACACCAATTCTTGTTACATCGTCGGATGGTGACTTTACGCAATTGCAAAAGTTCAAGAACGTGAAGCAGTGGAGTCCGATGCATAAAAAATTCGTGAAACCTAAACATGGTTCGGGTCGCAATGATTTGCTGACTAAGATTGTAAAGGGTGATGCGAAAGATACGATTGCGAACATTAAATCTCCTGCTGATTTCATCATCACAAAAGTAGACGGTGCGCGTCAAGCAAGTATCAGTTCTAAATTGCTTGCAGCAGTGTATGATTCAAAAGACCCAAAATCGTTGTTCACCGGTGATGAACTGAAACGTTTTGAAGAAAACGAATTAATGCTTGACTTATCGCTAGTTCCTGATACAATCAAGCAACCAATTATTAATCAATTCGAAAACGTTAAACCTGCGGGTCGCAGCAAAGTTTATCCATACTTGATTAAACACAAGCTGGTAAAACTGTTAGAAGTTGCAAGCGAATTTTAATTGACAACACTTTAAAACACTGATACAATACAATAAATCAATAAGGAAAACATATGTCACAAGAAACAGAAACAGAATTCAACATCGGTTCAGATAAATCAAAACTAGCTGGTTTGCTCAATGAAGTGTCAAACGAAATGACAATGATTGAAGCGCACCGCGATGTCATCAAAGATTTGAAAGACAAAGCAAAAGAACTTGGTATTGAACCAAAGGTGTTTACAAAACTTGCGTCAATGCATCACAAGCGTAGCCGTGAAGACTTCGAATCTGAAACTGCCGAATTGGTTGATTTGTACGATGCAACGTTCAAAAAACTGAGTACCGACGATAATGAGTAAAATGTCACAATCCGAATTCGGTTTGTACGTTGAAAATATCAAGGTTCGTGAAGACACGACTTACTTGGAATCGTGTATTATCGCAGTCGATGAACTCGAACTTGAAATGGAAGATGTTCCTGCTTTGGTTGGTCGTGCATTGCGTGACCGACTTGAAACAGAAGCAATTGCAAACCGTTGGTTGAAAACTAAACCAACAAAAGACTTGTCATTTTTGATGTAATATGTTCGAAGTCATTAAGCCACCAAAACACAAGATGATGATAAACGGTATCAGTGCATACCGTTTGTATCTGATGTTAAAACATCACTTCAATGGTAAGCATGATGTTTTGAAATATAAGTGGTCGGGTATTAAAGTCACGGATGCTGCTTATTCAAAAAATCCTCAAAGATTTTATTTTGAGAAAATGAGTAAGAAGTATACACTAGGCGAATTATCTGATATAATGATTTTTAATTTCATTGCTAACCCAAACGCATGGGGTGGTAATGTCGCTGATGCTGATGCGGTTTCGCATTATCTATCAACGTTGGGAAAGATTCAGCAAATTGAAAAAACATTTGCTTCTGATGTCGAAATGATGTTATACTTCGCATCTAAGAAACAAATGACTTTCAAGCAATTGATGTTTCCCGAAAATGGTCAACCATGGTTGTTTAAGTTTGTTCAGCAAAATGTTGTTTCATACGAAACATTAATTTTACTTGACAACATATTTAATTTCGTTGATACTTACGATTTAAACGGTGACCATGTGTGGGCAAATGGGTACGCTAGTCGCATCAAAGCGTATCGGAAATTAGTAACACTAAATACTACGCAAGCGAAAGCTTGTTTAACTAAAACAATCAAAACTTATAAAACTCTAGGAAATTAAATTATGTTTAAACGTAAAGACCCAAGCAAACTTCAAGAACAACTTAAATCATTTGAAAGCAAAAAAACTTTCGAAGCCGATGGTGCGATTTGGAACTTGAAAGGTGATAAAGCTGGTAACGGTTCTGCTGTGATTCGCTTCTTGCCTGCTGCGTCTGATGATGCTAATACAATTGTTAAATTGGTAACTCACGGTTTCCAACGCAATGGTAAATGGTACATCGAAAACTGCACGTCTACCCACGGTGACTATGCTTCTTGCCCTGCATGTACTTGGATTTCAGCTCAAAACTGGGATTACAACAATGAAGAAGACAAAAAAGCAATGTACGCTAGTAAAACGACTCGCCAAGTCAATTTCTGGGCTAACATTCTTGTCATCAAAGACCCTGCAAATCCTGAAAATGAAGGTAAAGTATTCAAATATCGTTTTGGTAAGAAAATCTTTGATAAGATTCAAGCCGAAGTGTTAGTTGATGAATCAATGGGCGAAACGCCATGTGATGTTACTTGCCCGTTTGAAGGTAAAAACTTCTTGCTGAAACTGAAAAAAGTTGGCGGCAATAACAACTACGATGATTCGAAATTCCAAGCAATCTCGGCAATCGAAAACATCGATGATGAAGAATTCCAAAAACAATTACAAGCTCAAATGCATGACATTTCAGCCTTGGCAGCACCAGCAGCATTCAAAACTAAAGAAGAATTGCAAAAACAATTCGACCGCGTTATGGGTGGTGAAGCAACTAAGTCTGGCGCTGGTAGCAAAAAAGCTGGCTTTGATGCTGAAATGGATGAATTCAACAAAATGTCTGATGAAGACGACCGAAAAGCTGATGCCGAATTGGCTGCAAGCCAAGAACGTAAACCAGCAGCAGCGCAATCTAGTTCTGCCGATGCTGAACTTGATGACCTGATTAATGATTTGTAATTAAAAGAAACCCGCCTAGTGCGGGTTTTTTCTTGATCTTAAACTAAATACCTGATACACTTATGAAAATTAAAAAGGATAATATATGAATGTGATTTACCGTAGTTTTAGCGACATTATGAACAAAGAAGCTTTAGACTTTGCAAAATACACAATTGCATCACGCGCATTCCCGAGCATCATGGACGGCTTGAAACCATCACAGCGTTTTTTCTTATACAGCGCAATCAAATCAGCTTCAAAAGAATTCAAGAAAGTTGCTGCAATTGGTGGTTGTGTGTCTGATTATGGGTACAATCATGGTGAAGTGTCTGTTGTCGATGCTGGTGCGCGTATGGCGAATACGTGGTCGAATAACTATCCTATCTTGACTGGTCGCGGTAATTTTGGTTCGCGTATGGTTCAAGAAGCTGCGGCAAGTCGTTACATTTTCTGTAAAGTTGATGACAATTTCAATAAATTGTTTAAAGACAATGACATCTTACCAGTTCACCCAGACGCATCACATATTCCACCGTTGTTCTATTTGCCAGTCGTTCCTACTGTGCTTTTAAACGGCGTAGACGGGATTGCAACGGGTTACAGTACATCTATTCTACCTCACTCATTGGAAAGCGTTGTACAGTGTGTGAAGCAGGTTCTAGCCGATGGTACTTGCGACGAACCATTGATTAAATTTCCTGATTTCAATGGCGACATTGTTTTCAATTCAGAAGAAAGTTACATTCAAGGTAAATTTCAGCGCGTTGGTAAATCAAGTATTTTGATTACTGAAATTCCAGTTCGTTATGACCGTGAAAAGTATGTGACTGTTTTGGATGCACTAGAACAAAGCGGTAAAGTAACATCATACGACGACGAATGTGGTGAAAACAATTTCCAGTTTAAAGTGAATTTGCAGCGTAGTCTTGAATTGACTGATGACCAAATCATCAAATTGTTTAAATTACGTCAAAATATCAGTCAGAATATCAACGTGATTGATGTGAACGGGAATTTGAAGCATTACGACAAAGCAAGTGATTTGATTGTTGATTTTGTAACAATGCGTTCTAAATTCATTGAAACGCGTATTAGTACACAAATACACAAAACAAGTGAAAAGCTTGAAATTGCATCGGAGCGTGTTGCATTTATTCGCAAAATGGTTGATAATGAATTGTGTCTGAAAGGTATGACAAGAAAAGAATGTATTGCGCACTTGACAACACTTGAATTCAAGCACCCAGAAATCTTATTGGGCATGAGCATCTATCAAATGACTGATGACGAAATTGCAAAGCTTGAAAAAGAACTTGTGCAAACTCGGAAAGAACATGAGTTTTGGAAAAAGACGAATGTTAAAAAACAATTTATTAATGACTTGGAGATATAATGAACCCATCGTTATTCACATTGAATAAACAGTTGGCACGCGAAAAAGCCCGTTTTCGGACGGGTCGTGTGAATCTGTACTTGTTGCTTGTACTCATGCTTGTATTCAAAGTTATGATTTATACAACAGTTCCATTCCAAACGACCGTTATCATGTGGTGTTTCTGTCATGCATTATTGATGACATACAGCCAATATGTGTCGTGCAACGAACGCAAAAGCTGGAGTCGATATGACGGGTTTATGCTGTTGTACATTGTCAAACAAAAAGATGGTGAAATCACAGCAGAAGCTAAAGCGCAATATGAACGTGATTACGACAATCACACTGCTGATATGAAAAAAGCGGAAATCGCGCTGCATGTTTGTTCGACACTTATTTCCATTATCATATATGCATGTATTGTTGGTATGGCGATAGCGGTTGACAGCCTAATGGTACCTGTTTTATAATGTCTGCATCGATTAAGAAACAAGAGGGATTACCAGTGCAAAACAATTTCGTTGCTAAACATGCTCGCCAATTCAATAAATGTGCTGTGTTTGCTGACCGCAAGCGCAAAGCTAAAAACGGTGTTCGCAAACACAAAGGTAAATTCGAATGATTTATGTGAACCATGGTACTGTTATTGAATCACCGTATTCAACACAAATGAATGCATATTCTGAGTTCGTTATCAATCGCCAACACAATTGCTTTGAAAAAGTGCCGCGCGATTTTTACAATAGTGATGAACTTCGCACGTTCAAACTTGCATTCGCTTCTGTTGATGCTGCGCTCAAAGCGATTAAAAAATACTATGAATTTCATGGTTATGGTACATATAATTATCTTACGTACCCGCGCACAGATGTGATAGCACACGCAATCGACTATTTTTTAAATCAACTGGGTATATCAAAATGAAATTTGAACTTGCATTAAAAGCTCTTAAAGAAGGTGAAACTGTGTCACGTCGATGCTGGTGCGCTGACAAAAAGGTTTATATTGTAGATTCCGAAATCGTTGTGTTTTTGTACGGTTATTCTCGACCATTCTTGACATCAGACGATGTTATGGCAAATGACTGGGAAATCGTTGAACAAGTTGAAATCAAGCGAGTGTCAAATGGAAATGAAATGTTTGGGCGGCAAAAGATTGAGCGCCGTAGACAAATTGAGGCGTTGCATTGAAATTGACTTGAAAGACTATTTTAATACAATAGTCATTTTCAATATTCAATACAACCAGAAAGACTTTTGTAGTACGATTGAGCTACACGATGGGCACGTGATTTACCTTAAAGGTGATGCACGTGAATCAAATGAAATTATTTTAAGAAACAAGGACTACAAACTGTGAAACTAACAAAAATGCAATACAATTCGCTTGAATTGTTCAAAGATATTATTGCGACTGCAAGCGTTCTAATCAAGTTTGAAATGGATGGTGAAATTCTTTCAACACAATCCAATTTCATTGCATTCTTGAATGAAGCTGGTTATCGCACAGTAACGGGTCGTTTGTTTACTAAAATGAACTTTCGAAAAATGATTGAAAAATTTACACCTGAACAAATTCAGGAAGCATTAAGTGAATTTACTGCTGACCGTCGTTATCAATTGTTTAGTCGATAAAAATAAAGCCCGCTTTCGCGGGCTTTTTTCTTATACAAAGTCTGGTCCTCTTGCACCACCTTGACCACCTGCGCGACCACCGTTGCCACCGTTAGCTCTATGGCCACCACCCCAGCCACCTTCACCACCTGAACCATTTTTACCGTAACCACCAGCACCACCATTACCGGGACCCGAATGTGAAGCACCACCACCATCTTTACCGTGGTCGGAAAGATTCATACTTCGCGCACCAGCAGCACCATGACCATAAGCAGCACCACCGCCACCGCCACCGCCACCTGCACCATAACCACTTGAACCACCAGAGTATTGATAAGCACCGCCGCCACCACCACCGCCGCCACCACCAATCCCGTCGATTGCTACGATAGGTGAACCCCAAGTTCCACAGCCCGGACCACCTGCTCCACCCCATGCCGGTGTCATTGTACCAGAGCCACCACCCCAGCCACCACCACCACCACCGTTACCACCAGCGCCCCATGCTTGACTGCCGTTACCGTGAACCATGCTGAACCAAGTACCAACTTGAATTGCACCAGCATGAACGTTGTCAGAGTACAGTGCAACGCCATGACTAAACAAAACGTCACGACGATAACCTGTCCAATAAAGATTATCTACAATTGCAACAATTGTTTCGGTATAATGTGTTGGTGGGCGTATTACTAACCAACTATCATGTCCGAGAGAGCCGTTGATATACACGTTTCTAGCCCAAGAGCCTTGAATATACACAAGCTGACAAATCGAACCTTGAATTCGCATATGACTCATTTGATTTCCTTTTTTCGTTTTTCTAATTCTTCTTTGCTCATTGGCATAGCTTTCATTGCATTTTCTTGTGCAATGCGTTGACTTTCAACATTGAAATCATAGCCCGGTGCACTACCTAAACCATAATATTCATGTTTCATTTTTGGGTAAAATTTAATGCGCGATTTGAATTGTGGAATGAACTTCACCAAATCGTCTTCTGATTGAAACGTATGTGGAATTTCATTTGAACGGTCTTTCAAACCATACAGATTCACGTGAAAAACTGTTGTATATCCAATAGAATGCATACTAAGCTGCAATGAACCATCATCTTTAATTTCATATGCAGCATCGATACAACCGTCACCAGCAGTATCAATTAAGATTTGACGAATACCATTTTTTCTGGTATTCTTGTTTTTGTGTTTGTCTGTGAATTCATTTTTGATTGTTTTGAATTCGATTGTAAGACCTGCTTCAACGCCTGCTTTATAAGCTTTCTTTAACATAATTTTCTCCAATAAGATCATAAGCGGGTTTCCCCGCTTGTTTAAGCATACAAGAATAATGAAGTACCGTCGTAACCCCAATAGAAACCACCTCGACCACCCGCATAATCGCGCGGTGCACCCGGAATATGTTCGACTGGAATAACTTCATTTGTCGTAAACACTCGACGCCAGTTAGTGAAACCACCCGGACCATAAGTACGTGTCCACTGATTACCGTCTGAGTAGTTGAGAACAATTTGCATACCAGTGTCTTGGATAAATGACGAAATCATTTGGCTGTAATTTACACCCGGTGGACCATAAGATGGTTCATTGATTCGATATATACCAGTTTGACCAGCATTCATGTTGTAGTTGTTCAAAACACCCATTTGTGGGAAATTTGAAGTAAGATAGTCAAATCGAACTAACGCATTACCAGCACCAGATTGAGCATGAACCGAAACAGGGTTTTCGATAGCAACTTGACCACCACCATTATGACCAGCAATATATACATTGCTTTGCTCTGCATGTAGAATCAAATCAGCACGTTTTGAGTGAACTCTAAACGCTGGTGCATCACCAGCTTCTGATGAACCGATGTAACCCATTGAATTACCAGTTGCACGATTATTAAACGCAATCAAGTTTGCATGATTTGCGTCCATTCGATTCACTTCAATTGCGTTATAACCGGCAGTAACAAATCGTTTTGTTGCAAAAATATCTTGTGCTTGATTGTCATTAATCATACTAGACCAAGAACTCCATGCACCAGCAGTAAACATTCGAGTGAAGCGATAACCACCTTCAAATGTTTCATAAATCTGCGTGACGTATTGTGCGCTAATACACTTGATAGTCAAGAAGCCAGACAATTGAATCGGATAATTGCGCTCGGGTGTTGCATTCACATCACCAGTCTGAATGTAATATCCAGTATAAGCAATTGTGTTCAAATCATTCAAATTGTTTTGTTCTAGCGGTTGCGCTTTGTCCAAATGTTGATTATCATTGATATGCGCATCGACATAATCTTTCCGAGTCAGTGCATCAGCATTCATGACTTGAGGTGTAAGACTGCGAGGACGAATCATCAAAGTGTCACCACTTGGTTCGATACGTACATGGTCACGCGCACCAACATAAAAATCACCGCGGTCAGCATGAATGCGCATGTGTGGAATATCTGATGGGCTTGTGTTACCGATGTAACCCATTCGAGCTTCACCAGAGCCACCAAATGCGATGTAGTTATCTTGACCAATAGCGTTGCGATTGATATTCAAAATAGCACCAGAACCGTGGAAGTTCTTCACGCCGTTGATATTTTGATTACCAGTGATTTTGACATTCTGTTTATCGAGTGTATCAACAAAATCTCTGCGCGTTGCACTTGATACGTGTCCACCTTGAGCTGGTAAACGCAAATCGCCGTCTGTACGGAAATCATAAATGATTGTGTCGCCTGCAATATCAATACCCATTGGGCGTAGATGAATACTACCAACACCAGAACCACCGATACGCGATGTACCACTTGAATTGAACGTTAGACCTTGAGTAGTTTTAGCACTATTGCGCAAAACACCATTGAACTGCATATCACCACCAAACGTTTTCACACCGTTGATAGTTTGATTGCCAGTGATTTTAACATTCTGTGCATCAAGTGTATCGACATAATCTTTTCTGGTCAATGCAGCACCAGTGTCTTCTTGATTTGTCGCAGCGCGTGGGTATTTGATGTTTGTAAATTTACCACCACCACTCGGAGAGATATTGACGTTACCATCAGCAGTTGTTATACTGATTGAACCGTTTTGCTCTGCGCGAAACTGCATATCAGCGATATTTTCTGATGTACCAGTTTGACCGATAAGACCTTGACGTTTATTGTGTTCATCAAAGAACGCTACAAAGTTATTTGTACCAGCACCAGCACGTGCAACTTGCATAGTACCATCTGAGCCACCATTACGTGCAAAGATTTTATGACCAGTAATCGTTTGATTTGTCGCAAGCGTTACGGCAGTGTTACCAATGTTATTGATAAGACTATCGACATAATCTTTTCGAGTCAGCGCGTCATCACGATTTTGCTGTACGGATGCACTAACTGGGTTTGAGACTGCAACAACACCACCAGACGTAATATGAACATTAGCGGAAGCGCCAATGCGAACATCACCACGGTCTGAATGAAAATGCATTGCGACATCAGAACCACCGTTCGGATTACCGATGTAACCAATACGTGTTTCTTCTGCGTCTTGACCACCAAATTCAACGTAGTTTGTACCGTTTACACTTGAGCGATTGAATCGAGCTAATGCACCAGTACCGACAAAATGTTTCTTAGCGAAAATAGTTTGTTCGTTTTGTGAATCGATAGTTTCTTTCCAAACAGTCCATGTACCATCAGCATTTTTTGCACGACTGAAACGTTGGCTAGTATTGTAGACAACATATTCTTGGAGCGCATATGCATCGAACATTCGAACAGTCAAATAACCCGCTGCTGCAATTGGGTAATTACGTGCTAATGTTGATAATGAACTATCATTTTGTTTGTAGAAACCTGTTTGACTTTCTGCCGAAAGTGTGTTTAAATCAACGGTACCAAGTAAACGTGGTTTGTTGATATGCGCAAAATCATTGATATGAGAATCAACGTAGTCCTTGCGCGTGAGTGCGTTCGCAGCATCAACCTGTAGACCACTAACCAAAACAGAATCAGCAGTAACACGACCAATTAAAGTCAGTGCACCGTTGATTGTCTGACCACCAACATCAGAAATCAATTGCGCTGTTTTGTAGTATAGGTGTTTCCCTTGAACTAGCTCTAAATTCCCTTGGTGCCAAATTAAATTGCCACCGATTTGAGAGCCAAGTTGTAAATCAGCCATATAATTCTCCCTTTTCGTATATTTATAGTTGACAGCAAACCCAACAATCATTATAATAGCTTCATCAACTGGAGAAAGACATGAAAACTAATATCAAGATCGCAATTTGTTTTAACCTTTTACTTGTTTGGGTTTCTTTGTTCTTGATGTCATTATTTGACGCAAGTGCAATATTTAAGTTCTACTCAGTGATTGCATTTATCGTTGTGATTGCAATCTCTGTTGTGCTGTGCTACGTTGTTAAACGTAAACCACAACAGTTTAAACGCCCTTCTATTTGCGGCGCTTACTCTAACTTCTGATCGAAACCCGCGATTAAGCGGGTTTTAAATTAACCCACGTTATCCAAGAACTTGTCTTGTGTACGTGTTTTGATTTCATCTTTTTCGAGGCTCTTGTCTGTTTCTTGCAAATATGCAACAGCTTTCAAGAAAATTTCAGTACCGTAATTGGTCTTGACTTCTTCTTTTTTGGTTTGGAAGCTCTTGAATTCCATCAGCTTCATTTCACCAGTTTTAACAAACAAATCACCGTCATAAACTTCATTGACTGCGATTTCAGTAGGATTCACAACAGTTGTGTTCCAGTGAACGCCATGTGTGTTGTTTGATGCACCGATTGTATGACCAGTTTCGCTGTTGATTTTCAACGTAACACCGCGCGGTAGAATCACTTCTAATTCGTTTGAGTGTTTATGAACATCACCCGGAATGATTACAGGCACTTGAACGTCTGTGATTGTCATGCTTATGATAACTGATTTCGATGAATAAACACTGTCGTGTGCTGGTTCATTCGACACAATTTTCTTTTGAAAGTTTGCAACAAACGGTAAATCTTTCTTTGGTTCAGGTTTGCTGGAAACATAATTGTTACCAACAACTTTACCTTCAACTTCGACTTTACCATTGAACTTTGCATTACCAGAAGCAACAACATTTTTCAGGACCGCATTTTCACATGCGCTTGCGCTATCCATAAGCGTACTTTTTTCGACGTGTGCTTTGTTGTATACTTCACAGAAACCACGTAACATCGAATCAACAACGTATGCTTTACCACTTACAGTCGCATAATCGGTCAAGTTTGTATTGATAACAACGGCGTGCATTGAAATCAACGCACCATCGGTCAATGTACATTCGCGTACAACAGTTTCGCCGCGCACTTTACTTTTACCTTTGATGCTTGAATCAATAACAACAGCAGTACCAGCAACAATCGCGTCATCTTCGACTGATGATGTACCAACAACACGTGCGGCACCTTCAATGCGACAAGAACCTTCTTGTGATAGATTTGCTTCTGATTGAATGTAACCACCGCGAGTGCCATCTGTGTATTCAATACGATAAACTGTGATTGGTTCGCCGTCAATATTGGTTTGAACTGCTTCACCTAGTGTATATTTTGTCATAATTTTTTCCTTATTCTGCGAATGTCAAACCAAGTTCTGGGTTTAATGACGTTGAAACGAATGTTCTAAAATGGAACAATTTATTTAATGATGCTTGTTTTAACACGTCACCAGAAAGTTTCATTGAACGATACAATATTACATCTTTTGGTAATTGAATACCACTGCGCTCGAATGCTGTATCCATGTTCTTGACCAAATCAAATGATTCTTGTGTCAATTCTGTATCTGGTTTACTATTGAGTAGCGCACCATTGATTTGGCCATAAGTAGAACCTGTATATTGACTAACGATATTACGGTCACCCGGTTTGACAGTATTGAGTGCTTCATAAGCTGCCGTGAACTGATATACTGATTTAGTGATGATATTCGATACAATCAAAATCATAACTTTTTCAACAGTGTATTCGATGTCATCGGTTGGACCAAATGCTTTTAATTTCACATGCTTTTCGACAAGTTTTCTGAGTTCAAGAATTTTGGCATCGTTTGTCATAATATCTTTCATTTCGATTTTGAAATTGCCAATTTCCTTGATTGCTTGATTTTCAACGCTAGAATCATCGTTAAAATCTGCCACGTTGTTTGTGCGTTCAACTGCTTTATATGTGGCAGTGTCTAAATCAACACCAGTGAATTTTGCTGTAAATTTATCAGCTTCTGGGATTGTGCGCACTGTTTTGTAATCAACTTTGTTTGCAATTACACTCGGGTTTTCTTTGATAAAGTCGCTAATGTGTTCCGGTACATCGACGTTACCAGCAACACCTTTCAGTGAAATCATATCCGGTACTTCTGCTTTGAGTTTTGGTTCAAGGCGCAATTCGATTTTCTTACCAGCATTATCAAGAGCTTCTTGCTCTACATCAGTAAGTGGTGTTTCTTGATACAGCGGTACACCTTTTGGGAAAAGTTCTTCATTCACTGTTGTGTTGAAAATGTCGTCAAATGTCAGTGTATTTTCTTTACGCGCAATTGCCAAGTAATTTACTTTCTTGCTTGGAATCGACATCGTTGAACCAACGTTCCAGTTTGACAAACCGTACTTTTTCAGATAACGTTCTGTAAGTGCAACAATTCGACCACTTGCGCCCATCGTTGAAGGATAACGAATAAAAGCAACGGTCATTTGTTTGTTTTCTTTTAATTCTTCTGCTATAATGGTTGCAACAGTCGCAAAAACTTGAAGTGGTTTAGCTACTTTTACGATTTTTGTACTTGTTTTACCACTTTCAAATGTTTCGAACATATTGAAAACAGATGGTTGTTTATTGCGCTTGTATGCGCGAACTCGACCTTGCTGAATGTTAGTAGCAATCAAACCCAGTGACTGAGTTTCAGTACCAAAAGTCCAACATGCAAACGGACGTTTTTCTTGTTTTTCTGGTTTGCTATTACTCAAAACGCCAACATAATCTAGTGCTTGACCACTTTCTGCTAAGAATTGGTCCATTGTTTGTTCGGTGAAAAATTGCATAATATAGTTCCTATGTGATTTGTCTTATTTATGAACTTTTTGGAAATAAAATGAACGATTTTAAAATCACTGCAACACTGTATACACCGACCCAAGAAGAAGTCGATTTATACGAAACTACACCGTATCACATTTTCAAAATTGTGATTGATGGTAAAGAATCATATCAACACGTCGATGTTCGCGAACTTGCATCCGATTTAGTTGTGAAAGGTAAGCACATCCCGTGGTACGCTAACCCGCATGAATATCAAACACTGCGCACTTGCTTTTATCCATGGTCATGTTCTTGTGGTAATGCTGGTTGTGCTGGTATCTGGGAATCTGTGCTGTGCAAGCATCGTAAATACAATGTCGAATGGCGAGTGCCGAAAGACATGGGTTATCATATCGAAGGGTTTTTCTCGTTTGATAAAAATCAATATATCAGTGAAATTATCAAAGCTTTTGAGTTAGAAGACTTCACAGAAGACTTTGAATGTGATAGTATCTTGGAATACATCAAAAAATATAAGGAGCGCAAATGAGTCTTAATCCATGTCAGCAAAAAGCATTAAATCGTGCTGTGATGACCGATAAACATTTAACAATTTCGGGTCCCGCTGGTAGCGGTAAAAGCTACTTGACCAAAGCATTGCTTGATGCGTTAGATGAAAAACTCGGTATTGCACTTGTAACACCAACACACGCAGCTAAAAACATTCTCACCGAAATGAGTGGTCAAGAAGCGACAACGATTCATGGGTTATTTAAAATTCACCCATCTACATATGAAGACGTTCGAACGTTTTCACAGTCTGATGATATTGATGTTTCTGCAATTCGTGTTTTGATTATCGATGAAGCGTCCATGGTAGATGATGAACTTCTTGGTATCATCTTGAAATCGATTTCAAAACATTGTCGAATTATCGCAATTGGTGATAAAGCACAGCTTCAACCAGTTAAACATGACCCGGGCCATGTTAGTAGCTTGTTTGACAAGTACGAACGCAAAGCGCGCCGCGTTGATGTCAATGGTAATGAACATTTCGAAGTTATCGAAACAATCGAGTTTGAACAAATCGAACTCAAAACAGTACAGCGCCAAGCAATGGGACCATTGTTAGATGTTGCAACAGAAGTTCGAAACGGTATGCCATTGCGTAGTGCGTGGGATAAAGAACGCAAAATTGGTATCTTGGAAGTGAACAGCATTAAACAAATGCTTAACGCATTGTTCAAGAAGCTGACTTGTCCAGAAGACTTGATGAACTATCGCGCTTTTGCATTCACAAACAATATTGTGAACAAAATTAATGACCAAATTCGCAAACATGTGTATAATGCAACTGAACCGTTTGTTGATGGTGAATTCTTGGTGATGCAAGAACCTGTTATGGAAGGTGAAGGTAAAACCCAAGTTGCTATTATTGCGAATGGTGAAATTGTTCGAATTAAAGAAGGTTCGATTAATCGCAAGACAATCTCAATTTCATTACCAGAAGTTAGTGCTGTTGAAATCGAAGCTGCTGACATCATCGTTATCAATGACGATGACAAGGAAATTGAAATCGAAGTTGTTTGGGATTTAACCAGCAAAGATATTTTAGATGAAATCTATCATGAAGCTGCTGGTATCTACAAATCTAGTTCTTACAACAAGAACAATTGGAAAGCTTTTTGGAACTTGAAAGGTCGCTTTGCAGATACAAAAACACTTGGTGCATGTACTGTGCATAAGAGTCAAGGTTGTACTGTGACTGGTTCAGTGTTCTATACACAGGATATGGGTTATGCTGATGCATCAGTTCAACGCCAATTAATGTACGTTGCTGTTACCCGTTCCACTGACTGGGTTTTATATTACTAGGATTTAAAAATGCAAGAATTACTTGATGCCTCGACGAAATTATGCGATACTCTGAATGAACTCGCAAAAGAGCATAGCCGCTTGAATAATACCGCATTGCATGACCTCGGTATTTTGATGAAGTTCAAACATTCACAAGCTGGTGATTACGTTCGTATTCAATATGAATACATGGACGACACATCAGTTTGGGGTTTCGTCGATGCGCGTGGCGACATCTTTAAACCACTGACTTGGGTTAGTGTGTCGCAGAAACAATGTGGTAATATTTTCACTCGAACCGATTACCAACATTTTTCTTGTTGTATGTAAAAATAACGGTTGCAAGGGCATGGTGCTTATGGTATCATGTCTTTGTTGATTGATTGATCGGAGAACAAAATGTTTAGCCAAGAAATTTTGAATGCAGTTGAATTGTTGTGTGTTGATCTCAAAAAAGATTACGATAGTAAACCCCACGTGTTTGATGTTGCTTTCACTTTTGAAGTGAATCGCACTTATATTCGCGTTGTTCGCTCTGATTCTGTTAGCAGTTCAGTTTGGGGTTTCGTCGATAAGCAAGGCAATGTGTTGAAAGCCAAAAGCTGGAAAGCACCTTCTAAAACAATCAATGGAAATGTTCTGATTAAAAAACAATGGTTTTATATCAGCAGTTCTAGCACTTATTAAGGAAACCGTGTAATATGAACAAAGTATTAGTCATATTATGTTTTTTATCACTCGGTGCGGTAGACGTTCACCACCGTTTGAACGACATCAAGCGACCAAGTTTATCTGAATACGAATTGCAAGTATTATCTGATGAACTTGAAAAATTTGCAGATTTGTATCAATGCGAAGGTATTTTCATTGAAAAATCTGATGAAAATAAATTAGAATTTAGTTGCATTAAACCTAATACCGACGTATAATGAATTTTTCGAGGGAATTGTCATGAAATTAGATACTTTTGTTGCATTAGCTCTTGCGCTGTTTGTGTGTTTGATTATTGGTGCCGCGGAATACCAAAAACATCGCGGTGCGTTTGATGATTCTGTTCTAGCTGCTCCACCAGCAGAAGAATTGATTATGGAAGAATATAGTTATAGTGTTGAAGAAACAAAATCAAATATTAAAAAGGTTTCTTCTAAAAAAGTGTTGCCAAAAGCGATAATCGATGGTAAAATAGTTCCTGTAAATGTGATTCACGCAAAGACGGGCAAGTTTGAAAGTGTTTTGATCTACATTAGCAAAAAACACTTAGATGCTCAAATCGGTATTGCAACGTACCGCACTGCAAAAAATCATGGGTTTGTAACAATCACTCCTGAAAAAGATAATGTTTATATCTCAGGTATTCCGAATAACGTACTTAATGCAGCAAAGTCGATTACTATTCAATTGACATCCGATACAACTATCGTTATTACAAAATAAGGAAATAAAAATGAAACTCACTCAAAAACAAATGGTTATCGTTTTCGTTGTTGCAATTCTTATCAAAACATTACTTGTTGGATTTATTGTTGCTTCCAATATGTCAGACGAAATCGAAACATGGGCGAACGAACCAACAGCGACTTCAATGACTAAAAAAGATGTTCAAGTTGTGCAAGAAGCTGTTCAAGAGTTTGAATCCGAAATGACTGTTCTTGGTGAAGAACTCGACAAAATCGGCAAAGAATTGCAAAGTATCGACAATGACGCTGCTGCATTAGTTGAAGCAATGCAAAAAGAAGTTGCTGTTCAAGTTAAACCAAATGTAGTGTTTGACATGGCCGAATATAATATCTCTCTGATGTGCTCTGCTGTTGCTTACATTGCATACGAAACAGAAGAAGACGAAAGCAAGAAACAATTCTGGGAAAATGTTGGTGAACGTCATGCACAATACGCATATAATCGCGGCGTTTCTGAAAAACAACATGATGAAGACCTAGCAATGGAAGCCGAAGAAATCGTTGAATGGGCAAACAAGTTTGGTGTAGAAGACGCTGTTGAACATTGGATGAACAACAAAATCAAAGCAGTTGGTGTTACTTCTTGCGAAAACTACATGGAATAAGTCTTGAATTAAAAGACTAAATACAAAGGGAGCTAACCATGCTCCCTTTAAGATCAAACCAAAAGGAAATAAAAATGTTAGCGAAAATTAAACGAGACCAATTAGCAGCACGTAAAGCAGGTGATAAAGTGAAAGCGTCAATCTTGACAACACTTATCGGTGAAGCAAGCCCAGTTGGTAATCAAGTTGTTTCCGATGCTGATATTGTCAAAGTCGTGAAAAAATTCATCAAGAACATCGACGCAAGTTTAGAACTACGCCATGATGATGTTCTGGTACAAGAACGTGAAATCTTGAATGCATATATGCCTGCCGTGTTCGATGTAGCTGACATCAATGCCGTTATCAATACACTTGATAAAGATGACCAAACTCTTGCCAATATCATGAAGCACTGCAAAATCTCTGCGTCGTTGAACAATAAAATGTTTGACGGAAAGCTAGTTCGTGATACAATTATCAATCTTATCGAAAAGGACTAAAAATGAGCGATGTTCGCATTAAATGTTTGGTGTGCAAGCAAGTGATTGACACAACTAAACAACAAGTGGTAATGATTCCAAATAAAGGTGCGGTGCATGATGGTGAATGTATGCGCTTTTACGAAAACATGCCGCTAAATGAATCTGATAACGAATTGCAATCGGTTCAGTTACTAGCATGAAATTAGAAGAACTTCAATCCGAATTAGAAAAAGATTTGCCATTGAAGCTCACCGCGTTACAGTCAGAGGCCGCAGATAATGCGGTTCTCTACGGTAAATGGCTACGGTACTTGTCTGACTTCAAAAAGATTATGATTAAAAACGAACGTGCGTTAAAAATTGCATCACGCGATAGTTTGTTTTATCATACTGGTAGAGGCGATGATATTTGCTTGGATGAATTTAGCGCGACTGAATTGCGTATTGTGATTCCAGCAAAAGATGAAGTGCTTGATGCCGATGCGATGGTGAAACTCACTGATATGAAAATTGAGTTTTGTAAGGGTGCGTTAGAAGCGATTAAACAACGCGGTTTCAATATCAAAGCAATTGTTGAATCGCGCAAACATGAGAGTGGTGGTTAAATGAGTATCAAAGCTCGACATAGATTGATTTTATTAATTCTGTTTGGTTGGTTTGGTTTTCATAGTTTTTATAACGATGAACCATGTCTCGGTATTGCATACATTCTAGCAACACTTTGCTTCATAACTGTTGTTGGTTATGAACTGGTTGTCATTGCGTCAATTATTATCGCATTAATATTTGTATGTTTATTCATTGATTTCATTTGCATTTTCAAATAAAAAAAGGGACCCAATTACGGGTCCCTTTTTGCGTTTAGAATTCTTCTTGTGTTTCCGGTGCTTCGCCGTCTTCATCAGCAATTTCAAGCTGTTCACGACGACCAGCAATCGCATCACGAATCTGAATATCATCAGAAGGTAAAAGCGATACTTCTTTTCGACGCTTGAGATAGAAAGCTTCAAATTCGTCAAGACCATTGAGCGTCTGACAATTGCCAACTTTATCTAAGAAGCTACCAATTGCAGCATATTTTGTTGCTTCTGGTAGTTTCTCGCCAGCTTCAACATCGTCTGTTTTGGTATCTTTTTCGACTGGTTTAGCGTCTTTTTCGACTTCTTTTTCTTTCTTTGGTGGGAATCCTTTCGATTCCATGAATGCTGAAAGTGTTTTCATATCTTTTCCTTAAAGAATAATTTCGCGTGTGTTGTAATCGTGACGTTCACGGTTATAAATTTCAATACGTTCAAGACCATGTTTATATGCATAGTTCAAGTGTACGTATTTTTTCTTGGAATTTGCTGACTTCGGTTTTGCTGCGATGTCATCAATAATATCCCAAAGCAATGCAGTGTCTTTGCTTGCGTGTTTACGCAACACGCGTCCGAGACTTTGAAGCACGATTACTGCGCTTTTAACGGGGTGTGCGAATATTAAATGATGCAAGTTCTTGATACTAATACCTGTACTCATAACGCCGTATGACGCGACTACAATCAGCCCAGTGCTGTTTTCTGCAACGTGTTTCATTTCATTGCGTTCTGATGTTTTGACATCACCAGAGATAAACACAACTTTGTCCTCACCGTGTTTTGATTTCAAAGCTTCGAACAACTTTTTACCATGTTTGATGTGTTTGAAAAACACAACAACGTTTTCATCACGCGCGGCAAGTTTAAGAGCTAATCGACAAATCCAAGCATTCCGTTTAGTATGCGCTGTGATATGATTCACTTCATCAGCATACGGAATACCGCGGGTCAATGTTACATCTTGTTCAGAGTATCGCAAGAAAATAGAATTAATTTTGAGCTTAGACACTTGACCATCATCAATCAATTGTCGCGTACTAACTGGCTTGAAAATCGAACCAAACATACCGATATACTGCATGATGTTTGCTTTACCATCTTTCAAACTGCCCGACATACCGAACTT
>JBOFQK010000164.1:0-25218 GCA_051660865.1 Culicoidibacterales bacterium
CTTTTATGATTATTATTTGTTCTGGAATTATTGTTTATGGTGTTGAATCACCAGCACAACCTGATGTGTTTGAAAATATTCCACAAGCAATATGGTGGGCAATTGCTACAATGACTACAGTCGGATATGGCGATATTTATCCTATCACTCTGCTTGGGAAAATTATAGCAACTATTTTGATTTTTGTCGGAATTGGCATTATCGCCATTCCTTCAAGTGTTATTTCAGCTGGATTTCTCCACGAACTGCAGCAACGATCTAAATCCATTGAATAAACGAAAAAAGGAGAAAACGAATGAATCAAGAGCGTATTGTGTTAACACCACCAAAACAAATTGAAACTTTTAGTAATTCTTTGTTTGATTTTTGTGGAACTATTTCCAAAACATTAGCGGAAAAACCGAATAGCAATATTGTGCTCGATTTTTCCAAAATTACTTTTATAAGTGGAGATTTGCTTGCTATTTTTATTAATTTTGAAAATACATTTGAACGTCTCAGTATTATTTTACCTGAATCACCAAGAGTTTTAGATGTATTTAAAAAGCTTGGTGTTGTCCCTGGTGGAGAGTTCCAACGTTATAAGGTTTGCTTCAAATCTGTCAAACCAGAAGAAGAGTCTCAGTTGGATCAATATATTTTCGAAGAATTATTTCCATTTTTGAAAACAAATTTTGAAGCCTTCACAATCGAGGAGTGCTCAAGTATTTATGAAATTATCCAAAATGCTTTACATCACCCTAATTCAAAACTAGTAACTTGTTCTCTTCAGCTCTACCCGAAAAAAAGAGAATTGATAATGACATTTGTTGATATTGGTGAAACATTTGGCGATGTCATTAGAAAAAACATAAATCCTGAAATCTTAGATGATGAAGCTATTCACTGGGCTACTAAGCAAAATAACTCCACACGAGATGATGTAGGTGGTTTAGGATTATATGAATTCGTTGAACATATAAAAAAACAAAAACAAACTGCCTATATTTGGAGTGGAAATGGAATTTTCCACTTGCAAAATGGGAAAATATTCAAAAATATAATCAAAAATCACTTTCCTGGTGCAATCATTTCGTTTAAACTTAAATTATAAAAATAAATTTGGAGGGAAAAAATATGATTATTAAAATAACAGAATTAACTAATTCTAAATTTGCAACTAGCGATGATGAAGCAATTAATTTGCGAAAAAAAATAATTAAGGTAGTCGAAGAAAATGAACAATCTGAAATTGATCTTGACGGAATTATGTTTATGAGTACTCGTTTTGCTAATTTATCCTTCGCGCTAGCTTTAGAAGAGATTGCTCCTGAAGAATTCTCAAGAGTAATCACAATCACTAATGCTGATGATTTCAATAAGAACAAAATTAATAAAGCAATTGAAAAAGGACGCGAAATGTATGGGCACTAGTACTCAAATCGGCTCATTTATTCCTGAAAATGGTGAAATACTTGTCTTAGATACGAATATTCTCATTTACATATTCAGAGATGATATTTTCCCTGAACCAGAGCACCATCAACCATTGCAGCATAAATTCAAGCCGTTCACGAAGATAATCGAACTTGCTGATCAATACGATGCGATTATTCACGTCCCTAAAATTGTATTGTCTGAATTCTACAACCGAATGTTCGATGAGGCATATAGAGATTATTTATCGAATAATTCATGGACACCAAAAGAGTTGAATAGGAAGAATTATCGAAAAAGCGACGACTTTGCAATCAGATTTAATGCGACATTTACAGAAGTTCTCATGTTTATGAGCCAATTTGCAAAAGTTGAAAAAAATCAAGTAGAACACTTTGAACCAATCGATTTCATGGAAGAATTTCAGATTTTAGATTTTGTCGATTGCGAGTTGCTGAATTATTGCATCAAATATGGATTTACACTTGTGACTGCTGACGGTGATTTTAAAAAATACAAACGTCAAAAAAAGTTAAAAATAGTCTCAACTTACTAAAAAAGCCCGCCTTGATAAAGGGGGCTTATCTTTTATTCATCAACTTGTCATTTTGGCAATAAAAATAATTAGGAGTTGGTAATATGCCTGTACACAAAGACAATCAGCGCGGTACTTGGTATTTTGCTTTGCGTTATACTGACATTACTGGAAAGAGCAAACAAGCTAAACGGCGCGGTTTCAGTACGAAAAGAGCTGCAACAACTGCAGAGCGTGAATTTTTAAATACATTAAACAACGGAACTCAAACTCACGTAAACTCCAAGATTAGTGAGATTATTGATAGTTATCTTGAAGATAAAGCGAAGATTGTCAAAGGTTCAACACACAAGGCTCTTGTCTCAGCGTTGAACGGCCGTGTACGTCATTTTCTTGGTGATGTGAAGATTGCTGATCTAAAAAACACGCACATCGTTGCTTTTCATGATTTCATGTTGAACCCACCCGTTGGAAGTGAATTTAGAAAGACCCAAATTTCTACAGCGCAAGAAATTCACAGTATACTTATAGCTATGCTCAAATATGCCGAAAAACATTATGATATCACCCCAGTTGCACACAAGTTCACGCCACCTAAGCACCATCACTCATCTGTTCAAACCAAGCACAAAAACATGCACTACTATACACTCCAGCAATTTGAAGAACTTATTGCGCTGATGCGAACAAACAATGATGTATTTATCGCTGACATCATTGAAATGCTGTACTATACTGGTATGCGAATAAGTGAGTTGCTCGCCCTAACATACAACTATATTGATTTTACTAATAATAAAATTCTTGTCCGGCAGAATATTATCACGATCAATGAGAAAAATGGTAATTCAAATTTCAAAGATATAATATCTACACCAAAAACACAATCATCAATTAGAGATATATCACTTCCTGATCGCGCAATTGATTTATTGAAATCATATTATGCTGCCGATTCTGCTAAAAAGAATTTTGATTCAAACTGGTTTATCTTCTCTGAAACAAAATTTGAACATTTCAGCTACACAACTTTACGTCATCGCTACAATGCTGCTTTTGCTAGGACTGGAATGCCAAGAATCACAATGCACGATTTTAGACACAGTCATGTAAGCTTGCTTATTAATTCTGGCGCGGACGCATTGCTGGTCAAAGAACGTCTTGGCCATTCATCAGTCACAACAACTCTAGACACCTATTCTCACTTTTTTCCTGAGCGAGAAGACACAATTTTGCAAAAATTAAACAAAATGATGCCACGGTGATGCCACAAACAAAAGAAAACACTCATGAAAGCTTACAGTTAAGCCATTAATGAGTGTTTTTACTTTATATTGTTTATTTTTCTGTGAATTCGGCATCGACTACGTTGTCATCTGCTTGTCCTGTTGCTTGTTCAGCTGTTGCTGCGTCTGCTCCTGGTTGTGCATATGCTTGCTCTGCGAAGGCGTGAGCGACTTTTTCGATATCTGCTTTGACTGTGCGGATTGTCTCTAAGTCTTTCGCTTCGATTGCTGCTTTTAATTTTGTTGTTAATTCTTCAGCTTCTTTACGTTGCTCATCTGTTACTTTTTCACCAAGGTCTTTTAAGCCTTTTTCAACTGAGAAGATCATTTGCTCTGCTTCGTTGATTAAGTCTGCTTCTTCTTTACGTTGTTTATCTGATTCCGCATTTGCTTCTGCTTCGCGAACCATTTTTTCGATTTCTTCTTCACTTAAGTTAGATGATGAAGTTAACGTAATTGATTGCTCTTTTTGCGTTCCTAAATCTTTTGCACGTACTGATACGATCCCATTTGCATCGATATCAAATGTTACTTCGATTTGTGGAATTCCACGTGGTGCTGCTGGAATGTCTGTTAATTGGAAACGTCCTAACGTTTTGTTATCCGCTGCCATTGGACGCTCACCTTGTAACACGTGAATGTCTACTGCTGGTTGGTTGTCTGCTGCTGTTGAGAAGACTTGTGATTTTGTTGTTGGAATTGTTGTATTACGCTCGATTAATTTCGTGAATACTCCACCCATTGTTTCGATTCCTAATGATAATGGCGTTACGTCTAATAATAAAACGTCTGTTACATCACCAGTTAAAACTCCACCTTGTAAAGCTGCTCCCATTGCAACAACTTCATCAGGGTTTACACCACGAGTTGGTTCTTTTCCAAGTTCGCGTTGTACTGCTTCTTGTACGGCTGGAATACGTGTTGATCCACCAACTAAAACAACTTTATCGATTGAGCTTGCAGTCATATCTGCATCTTTTAATGCACGACGAACTGGTTCTAATGTACGCTCAACTAATGAGTGTGTTAATTCATTGAATTTTGCACGTGTTAATTGTAATTCTAAGTGTAATGGTCCAGCTGCTCCCATTGAGATGAATGGTAATGAAATTTGTGTTGAAGTTACACCTGATAAGTCTTTTTTCGCTTTTTCAGCTGCATCTTTTAAACGTTGCATTGCCATTTTATCTTGTGCTAAATCAACACCGTTATCACGTTTGAATTCGCTCACTAAGTATTCCATGATCACATCATCGAAGTCATCTCCACCTAAGTGGTTGTCTCCAGCTGTTGAAATTACTTCAACAACTCCATCTCCTAATTCAAGGATTGAAACGTCAAATGTTCCTCCCCCTAAGTCAAAGACTAAGATTGTGTGATCGTCATTTTGGTTTTCTAATCCGTAAGCAAAGGCTGCTGCTGTTGGTTCGTTGATAATACGTTCAACTTCTAAACCAGCGATTTTCCCAGCATCTTTTGTTGCTTGACGTTGTGCATCATTGAAGTAAGCAGGTACTGTAATAACCGCTTTTGTTACTGTTTCACCTAAGAATTTTTCTGCGTACTCTTTTAAGTAACGTAAGATCATCCCTGAAATTTCTTGTGGTGTATAATCTTTTCCATTTACGTGTTCTTTGTAATCAGTCCCCATGTGACGTTTTACTGAGATTACTGTATTTGGGTTTGTAATTGCTTGACGTTTTGCTGCATCACCAACGATGATTTCTTCACCTTTAAAAGCGACAACTGATGGCGTTGTACGTCCACCTTCTGGGTTTGGGATAACTTTTGGTTCTCCACCTTCGATTACTGATACACATGAGTTTGTTGTTCCTAAGTCAATTCCAATAATTTTCGACATTATTTATTCCTCCTTGAGATAATTATTTGTTTACTTTAACCATTGTTGCACGAAGCACACGGTCTTTATATGTATAGCCTTTTTGTAATTCTTCAACAACAATGTTCGACTCGATTCCTTCTTCTTCAACTTGCATCACTGCTTGGTGGAAGTTTGGATCAAATTCTTTTCCTGCTGCTTCGATTACTGCTAATCCGGCATTTGCTGTTGCTTGTAACAATTGCTGTTGAATCATTTCAAATCCTTTTAAGAACGTTTGAACTTCCTCACTTGCTGTTGCACTTGCACCTAACGCACGCTCGAGATTATCTAATACTGGCAATAAATCTTCTAATACTGATTGGCTCGCAAATTTTAACATGCGCTCTTGTTCTTCACGTGTACGGCGTTTGAAGTTTTCAACTTCGGCTTTTTCACGTAAATATAAGTCTTTCCAATTTGTCACTTCTTTTTCAAGCAATTGAATTTGTTGTGTTAACGTTTCTTCAATTGTTTGTTCTAAAGCTTCTTCAGACGTTGTTTCCGCATCGGTTACAACGATTTCTTCTTGTGTTGTTTGTGGTTCGTTTGACAAAACTAAAACCCTCCTTTATTCATGAACAATGTGCTGTGCGATAAATTGTAACAATGAAATTGCATGGACATAATCCATTCGCGTTGGACCGATGATTGCAAATGTCCCGTGACCGCCTAGTGGTAAACGCATCGTTGCCGTAACAGCGACACAATTATCCGGTAAGCCGACAAGATCATCTTTCATCAAAATCTGTGTGCCAATTTTATTGGTTTTTAACTGCGCAACACTTTGGTTGTCCTCTAAAAAATCAAAAACTTGTTTTACTTTTTCCAAATCACTAAAATCAGGTGTCCCGATTAAGTTTGCTTGGCCACTGTAATACACTTGCTGAGTTGTCAGCGTTGAGAAACAGTCGACTAATGCTTGATGGAAAAAGTCATAATTTGGTACATACGCTGCAATTAACGGCCGAAGTTCCTGTTCAATTTTATCAAGGACTTGATTCAATGGTACATGGTGTAAATATTGATTGAAATATTTCACGACCAAATCAAGTTCATGTAATGTGAATGGCTCGGGTACGATAACGAAGCGTGTATCGGTTTGACCTTGTTCAGTAACAATGACCAGTGCTGCTTGATTATGACTGACTGGAAACATTTTAAACTGGACAATCCGATTAGCTTGTGAAGATGCACCAAGAAAAACAGCCACATATTTAGTTTTTTTGGCAATTAATCGGACAGCTTCAACAATAACATCTTGAATCATCTGATTTTTTCGTTCAAAAAGTTGATCAAATTCTTGCCATTCTTCATCTATGCTGGCTTGTGAAACCTCAATGAGATAATCAACGTAGTAGCGATAGCCTTCAATTGACGGAACCCGTCCTGATGAAGTATGGGTTTTTTCTAACAGACCAAGTTGCTCAAGCTTTGCCATTTCATTGCGCACAGTCGCGGAACTAAATGGAATCGCATATTTTTTGGTTAAAATTTTCGAACCAACTGGTTGGGCCGAGAGAATAAACTCATCAACAATTGCTTTTAGTAATAATAAGCGTCTTTCGGTTAACATCGTTTCACCTCTTTTAGCACTCTTATTTGTTAAGTGCTAAAGAAATTATACAAAACTTTTTTAGCACCGTCAAGCAGAGAGTGCTAAAAAAGTAAAAAAAAACAAAACGGCTGTCGCGAAATGATCACGAGCTCCGTTTTGTTTTCTTCGTTTATTTGATCGTTTTTATTTTGAAAATTACTTTTCGTAACATATCAACTGGTACAATTGTTACTGCTAAGCCAATCACAACAAACCAATTATTAATTGCTAATGGTGCACAATCAAAGAGGTCACCACCAACATAAGTTAAAATAATTTGAATCACCACAATCAGTCCCATTACCTTAGTGAACCCTTTATTTTGTTCCATATGGACGAAAATATCGATTCCTTCACTGCGGACATTGAAGCCGTTAAAGACCGCCATCAAGACAAAGAGTGAGAAATAGGCAGTAATATGTACCGCTGGTGTCGCGAACATATTTTGGAAGAATGGGAGTAATAAAAAGGCTAAACTCAATCCTGTGACATATGCCCCAGTGACAAGGACTTGCGTCATCATTGCTTTTGTAACAATGTTTTCTGTGCGTTTTTTTGGTCGCTCATTCATATACACTTTCAGTGCTGGTTCTGCACCAAGTGCTAATGCTCCTAAACCATCCATGATTAAGTTAATCCAAAGGATATGAATAACCGTTAATGGTTGCTCAATCCCAATAAATGGCGCAATTGCTGAAATTGCTACCGCTGCGACATTGATTGTTAACTGGAACTTGATAAATTTTTGAATATTGTTATAAATTGTCCGACCGTATAAAATTGCATTTTCAATTGATTGGAAGTTATCATCTAAAATGACGATATCCGCAACTTCTTTCGCAACATCCGTTCCACTTCCCATCGCAAAACCAACATCGGCACGCTTTAAGGCTGGTGCATCATTGACGCCATCCCCAGTCATCCCACACACTAAGTTTAATTCTTGTGAAATTTTCACCATCCGTGATTTATCAGTTGGCAATGCCCGGGCGATCACACGAATATTTGGTAAAATTTGTTTAATTTCTTCATCACTCAAGGCATTTAATTCTTGTGAAGTTAAAGCGATATCTGTGTCACTTTCAATTAAACCACAATCTTTCGCAATGGCAATTGCGGTTTCTTTCCGGTCACCAGTAATCATCACAACTTGAATCCCCGCATTTTTCACTTCATGAATCGCTGTTCGCGCTTCTGGACGGACATCATCACGAATTCCTAAAAAACCAACTAAAATTAATTCTTTACTCAATTCATTTTTGACTAACGGTGTCGGACTGACAGCAAAAGCTAACACACGCATTGACTTACTTGCTAATTCATCAATTTTGCGGTTAATGCCAGCTAATACCGTTGGTGTTAACGGAACAATTGCGCCATTTTGATCAATGTACTGTTGCGCTTGTTGCATCAACACTTCGGGCGCACCTTTATAGTAGGTTTGACCAGCAAGTTGCGCGGCTGAATATTTATTTGCCGAGTTGAACTCTTGTAACATTTCAATTTCCACTTCTTTAACTTCATTAAAGACCGGTTCAGTTAAGAAATTCATCAAGGCTTTATCTGTAAAATTCCCACCGATGACATTACCACGTTCATCAAAGAGTGCAGCCGTATTCCGACCGATACAATACCGCATGTTGTCACAAATTTGTTGATTTGTCCCGTAATCATCAATTAAATCGCCATTGAAAAACTCAACTACTTCTAACTCACCTTTCGTAATCGTTCCGGTTTTATCGCTAAATAAAATATTTAACGAACCTGCTGTTTCAATTCCAACTGGCTTACGCACGAGGACGTGATCATTTAATAATTTCGTCGTATTCTGCATTAAGACAATTGCAATCATCAGCGGTAAACCTTCTGGCACCGCCATCACAACAATGACGACCGCGAGCATGAGCACATTTAAGACATCTTGGACAATCGTAATCCAATCAGTGGCAAAATACGTTGTCAGACCACCCGCACCAACGATAATTTGGCTCATTAACGCTAAACCAATTACAACGGCACCAATATAGCCAAACATTGAAATTTTGCCTGCTAAGGCAGTTAATTTCACTTTTAACGGACTATCAACTTCATCCGAAGCCATATCAGCCGCCATTTCCCCCATCACAGTACTCATTCCAACTTTCGTTACGAGCATCACCCCTGAATCGGCAACAGTCACTGCGCCTTTAAAGAGTGAATGGGTATCTACAAACATATCTCCACTGACAGCTGGTTGCCATTGGTCTGGTTGTAACGCTTCACCGCTTGGATGCGGCTTTTTCTGACATTCTTCAGTTTCACCATTTAAGCTCGCATTATCAACACTAATTCCGCCTGAAATTAGGACACCATCGGCTGGAATTTTATCACCTGATTGCAATAACACATAGTCGCCAACGACAACTTCTTCCATTTCAATCAAGACAACTTTGCCATGCCGATAAACTTTACATTTTTCTTTTTCAATTTTATCTTTCAGTTTACGATATTCGTTATCTGAGGCCATTTCCGTTCGCACTGAAGCGAGTAAGAAAATCACGATTGCTAAAGAGACCCCAATAATTTCTGACCAATCCCCATGACCGAGTAATTTCATCGTCGTAAAAATAATCACAATGAAAATCAAAATACGAATCATCGGATCACCTAAAGCACCGATGATTTTCTGCCAAAATGTTTCTGGTTCGGCTTCAACTATGATATTTTTCCCGTATTTTTCTCGTTGTGCGGCAACTTGTTTTTCATCTAATCCCATCATCATCCGTAAACATCCTCTTTCTTAACCACATTTGAAAACAAAAGAGTAACCTCGTAACGTTTTCATCGCTACTCGTCACTCTTCTGCCCGTGTTTTTTATTGATATAAGGCTAAAACTCCATTTAAGTCAGCGACTTTACCGTCACCAATCGCTTTGAATTGCCATCCTGTCACTTCATGGTTTAATTCAGCAAAAATAACTGATGTTGCTGCTGAACTATTTTCACGTAAATCGAAGCGACAAATTTCACGATTTCCTTGTTCACGGTTTAATAAACGCACATAGGCATTGTTGACCATTCCAAAAGTTTGACGTTTTTCCAACGCATTGTGAATCGTCACCACAAAGACGATTTTTTTGATCATTGGTGAAATTTGGTTCAATTCGATATTAATTTGCTCGTCATCACCTTCACCTGCACCAGTTAAATTATCACCTGTCATCGCAATTCCTTGACCAGCCTTGTTATTGAAGAAAATAACATTATCAATTGAATTGAATTTTCCATTAGCATCCAGTAAAAAGGCTGCAATATCTAAGTCAAATGCTTGACCAGTTTGCGAAACGTCCCAGCCAGCGCCAAGTGTCACACTATTTAAACCTGGTTCGCGTTTTGTTAAATCAAGTAATTGATTTTTTTGTAAGTTTAATGTAATTCCTGGTTGTTGTGCCGTTACATCAACCGCTTGTCCTGAATTCATATTCATGCCACCTAAGTTAATTGCCATCTTCTGTTCTCCTTTTGCTTAATCATTGCTGATTATTTATACATATTCATCACAACCGCGATATCACCCATAACATAGTTTCCAATCGCTTGGAATGACCAATCGCTTCCTGTTCGTGTTAAATCTGCCATCACAATCGCCGTATTATCGCCACCTTGTTCAGTTAAGTTAAACCGACAAATTTCACTATTGCCTTTCGTTTCATCGACTAAACGGACATAAGCGTTTTGGACTTGCGAGAATGATTGCTTGCGTGCATTTGCTGAATAAATTGCGACACCAATCACGATTTTCGCACACGTTGGGATCACTTTACTCAAATCAACTGAGATTTTTTCATCATCACCTTCACCTGCACCAGTTAAGTTATCACCATGCAAGAAAATTCCTTGATGTTTTTGTTTCGCATAATACACAACCCCATCAGTTAAAAGTTTTCCATTGGCATCAAGTTGCAAAGCAAATAAATCTAAATCGAAATCAGCTGGTGCTGCAGCAAATAAATTTCCAAAGAATCCACCTGCGGCTTTTGGTTTGGCAATATCCCAACCAACACCAACTAAAATATTGTTTAATGCTGGATCTTTTTTCGTTAAATCAAGGACTGCACCTTTTTGTAAATTTAAAACACTCATCGTTGTTCCCCCTCGTAATTACATGTATAAGCTCAGTAAGCCATTTAAGTCGGCCATCTTCACATCACCAACTGCTTTGAATTCCCATTCACCTTGATTGCGTGATAATTCCGCGAAGATTACTGACGTTCCTGTTGAACCACTATCACGTAAATTGAAGCGACAAATTTCGCGTTCTGTTTGTTGATTCACTAAACGTACATACGCATTTTCCACCATTCCAAAGGTTTGACGACGTTGTGTTGCTTCATGAATTGTGACTAAAAACACAATTTTTGAAATGTGAGCCGGAATTTGTAACAAGTCAACGTTGATTTGTTCATCATCGCCTTCGCCGGCACCTGTGCGGTTATCCCCCATCAGCTGAATTCCAGTTAATTGCATATTGTTGAAGAACACAACTTGTTGCATTGCTGTTTGTGGGTTAATTTTCCCATTTTGATCGAGTAAAAATGCCGCAATATCAAGATCGAAATCTTGTCCAGTTTGTGATAAATCCCAACCTGCTCCGACTGTTACATACTGTAGTCCAGGTTCTTTTTTCGTCAAATTTAAAATATCGTTTTTGTTTAAGTTTAAGACCCCAGCTGGTGTACTTGCTGGTGCTGGTGTATTACCAAATCCATTTCCAAAGTTAATTGCCATAAACTTATTCCTCCCTTTAATTTTTAGCTTATCATATTTTTTATTTATTTTACATCTTTTTTATTCACTTAATGCGCGTTTTCTCATATCTTGTTTCATTCGTTCTAATTCAAGTGAATTTTGTTTGCGTTCTTCAGCATTTTGCTGTTGAATTGCTTTTGTTTCTTCGATACCTTTCATAATCGTATCATACGATTGACGTAATTTATCAATTTGAATTGAACTTCCTGAAGCCATTTTCGCAATCGTTACTGATTGACTTGCTGTTCGTTGAGCGTTACGAACGAGTAATTCATTTGTTTTATCATCAAGTTGTTGAATTGATTTTGCTTGAATTTCTTGACGTTTCAGCATAATTGCTTGAATTAAACACTGCTTGAAAATTGGTAACGTTAAAATAAATGACGAATTGATTTTTCGCATTAAGTTAAAGTTTGATAGTTGTGTTGTTTGAATCATCGGTGCTGACTGCATCGCAACACTTTCAGCAATTTGCAAATCATAAATTCGTTGCGCAAGCATTTCTTTACAAATCTCGAGCTTTTGAATCGTCATATTCCGTTCTTCTTCGGTAATCGCTTGGTTCATCTGCGTTTGATAAATATAGCGATCTAATTCATCAATTGCCATTTCTCCAGCGACAATATAGCGCTCTAATTCATGGTAAAAGGCCACATTTTCATTGTACAATTTTTTCAAATTAACATTTGACTCTTTAATATCGACTTCGTATTTTTTGAGTAATTGATACACTTGATCAACTTCATACCCCATTGTGTCATATTTTTGGAACATTTTGGCGATTGTATTCCCTACATTTTTGAATAATTTTGACGCGAGTGTATTTTTTCCCATTTTCGCATTTTCGAGTTCTTCGACATCAAATTTATCCATAATTTTCGTCAAGGCAACGAGCATTTCTCCCGCTTCTTCTGATTTTACCGAACGAATTGAGTAAAGGAGCTCATCTGATACTTTTGAAATCCCTTCACTCGCTTTTTGACCAAATAAAATAATTGAATTGGGATTTTGCACTTCAATTTGATTCGTTAATTGTTGAACTTCTGGCAACATCCGTAAACGTGCTTTGTATTCATTCATCGCTTGTTCACTAAATTCACTCGCAAGCTCTGTACTCCCTTGAACAACCGGCGCTTGATTCATCATCACATCCATTTGATTCATTCCCATGTTCATCCCTGGTTGCTGGTTATACCCTTGCGGATTTTGTCCCATCGGGTTCATCCCTGGTTGTTGGTTATATCCTTGCGGATTTTGTCCCATCGGATTCATCCCTGGCTGTTGGTTATACCCTTGTGGATTTTGTCCCATCGGATTCATTCCTGGTTGTTGGTTATACCCTTGCGGATTTTGTCCCATCGGATTCATCCCCGGTTGTTGGTTGTATCCTTGATCCATTTGTCCCATCGGGTTCATTCCTGGTTGTTGGTTGTATCCTTGATCCATTTGTCCCATCGGATTCATCCCTGGCTGTTGGTTATACCCTTGTGGATTTTGTCCCATGTTCATCCCCGGTTGTTGGTTGTATCCTTGATCCATTTGTCCCATCGGGTTCATTCCTGGTTGTTGGTTATATCCTTGATCCATTTGTCCCATCGGGTTCATTCCTGGTTGCTGGTTGTATCCTGATTGAACTTCTTGATTTGGCATAACTTCGCCGTGGACTAAGCCTTGATTTTCTGGTTTATTATTTGTATCCATCGTATTTTCCCCACTTATCGTATAAATTTTGCAAATAAACTTTGTTTATGTTTACTCGCTTCAGCATATGTTGATGTATAATCCATTTTTTCTAAACGTTTCGTACTGACAATTTCTTTCGCTAAGATCTTTTCCAAATTGAATAATCCGGAAGGATTAAAAATCATTAAATCGAAGCCAATTAATTTGAAATAGGCTAACAGGCGCACTAATTCATCTGGGATTCCGGTTTCATGTTCAAGATAAATCACAATTTTGGGGATAGCCTTCGTAAAATCAAAGTTATCAATCGCCCGAATCAGCGTTTCATCCATCATCAACACTAAATACAACAATTGCATTTTTTGTTCATTTGTCAATTGAACTTGAAATAATTGTTCATTTTGAATAAACTCATTATATTTTTTCAAAATAAAATCTTGGACTGTTTCATTATATTTCCCAAAGCGATAAAAAGGTAATTTTTTCACTTCTGCAGGATCAAAGGTTCCATCACTCAATTGACAAAACATCACTTGGTACATCTCATCCAAAATAATTTCCGTCCGCATAAATGTGCCCGTCGTATAAAATAAGGTGTTCGGTGCTTGCGTACAGCAATCCAACAACCGCTTATATTTTAAACGATCTTCATAGACTCCATCAATTTTATAAAAGAAGCTTGGAACATAAACAGTTTGACCAACCGTTTTAAAATGTTGGCGCATCCTTGCTTCTTGATCCCAATAAACATACACATCTTCGAGAATACTTTCCAATGTCAAACTACACGTATAACCTTCGCGAAATTGCCACGGTTTATACATCCCTGTTTGATCAAAAAAGGCATCATGAATTTCATTTTGAATCAATTTTGTTGTTGTTTCAAAATTCGTCACTAATGTGCCCCGCTTCGCTTTTTCGGCAAACGTCTCAATCGCCACGACACCCATTTCTTGTTGCAGTTGACTCCACCCTTTTGTATCGACACTCGCAAACAACTCTTCTTTTAATGGGTTTAAGTAGAGCACATCAACGCCCATTTTATAAATCAGCATTAAAAAATAAATTTCGTGTTTACTAATCGTGCCATAGTAAATACACTTTGGTAAATAATGACCCTCAAAATCAATCGCCGCAAAATAGCTATACGCCCAGACAATTAGTTTAGCAATAAAATCATTGCGGACAAATTCACTAAAAAATTGTTCTTGGCTTAATGCCAGTTGCACAACTGCTTCTAACGCCGCTAAAAACTGTGCGTTTACCGTTGGTGATGGGAAAATTGTAATTTCTTGTTGACTAAGCCTTGTGACGTCCATCGTTGCGAGTTCCGTTTTCACATTTTCAATTAAAGCAAATTCAGCTTGCATCGGAATTTGACCTTCAAAAAAAACGGTAATTTTTTGATGTTCTTTGCAATATTCTTGTAATGTATACAATAAATCGTAATATTGACTTTCATCATCAATCCCGATTATCCGTTGAAAATACGGTTCACATGTTTGATATTGATTTTCACGTTCATAGCGTTTACGATAAATCGCACTCAAACTCTGCTTTAAATTCATCGCTTACCACCATCCTTTTTTCATTCGAATTTTAACACATATTTCAAAATTTCCTCTGTTGCCGCAATGCCACGTCTAATAGTTAGGCGCGCTTGCGGATGAAGAAAAGTCGCATGTCTTGGTAAAATTGCCTGCCCACACATCGTAAATTTCCGATCCGCTATACTATCACCTGACGTGATAATATTGGGCAAATCATAGTGAGTTCGTAAGTAATCGACTGCATATTTTTTATCAATTTCAGGCGTAATGACGAAAATTTTGCGACCACTCCGAAAAACTTGACGCCGCATCGCAAAAACGTGCTTAATCACATCGATGCTCTCTTTAGCATACGCCACATTCGCGCATTTGACAACGAGATAAAATTGTTCAATCTTTTGAATTTCAACTTCCTTCAAGTCAAGGGCAACAATTTTTTGATAATCGTCAAGTACTTGTTGCTTAGGTGTCCGTTCACGCATCATACCTTCCCACTGCTCATCAAGCTGACCATCAACAAAAATTTGTGCTCCATTACTACAAATCGCCAATCGCGGTGGATACTCTTGCACCCAGTCAATCCGTTGGAGTTGACTCCAATTTCTCATTGTACACGGAATCACTTCAATTGTCGGTGTCATCAAAACCCGAAGCAATAACCGATAACTTTGTTGTGTCATATATGTAATTGGTCGTCGATCAGGATGACGCTCAACACAAAAGTGCTCAGGATATTGTGAATGAATTAACGTATGATCTAAATCGGTAATAAATGTTCGTTGCTTACTCATGAATAATCGCCGCCGCTCGATAGTTTTTTAATACAGATATATCTACTTCAATAATTGGTACCCCTTTTAGCTTCGCTAGCGCAACTAGCAATGCAACTTCATCATCTTCACGATTTTGAACAAGAAGGCAGCGTGCCGATCTTCGCAACAACACGCGTGCTGCTTCACCGACACTTAATTTGATTTTATGACGATCACGCACCGCATACATCATTTGAATGTGTGTCACAATCTTTTGGGCATAATCTAACTCAATACTTTCCGTAATTTGCGGAACCATTGCTCGCTGTTCACAAAAATACGCTCCTATTTGCTCGATAAACTGCCCCGATTGATCAAACTCCTCAAGATAAGCTAAGTAGCGTGCGCCGTGGTAGTGACCAACTTGCTGAACGCGCTCATTAGACACTGTCCGACTGACAAGCCCACTAATCGTTGCGTTAAAAAAGCAATTCGGAATTGCCACATCGGCGCGCGTCCCATACAGTTGGCAGCGCTTCGCTGGATCAGCAACTACGGCAAGGTTTGCCTGCAAACTTTGCTGATAGGTCGTATTAAATTTAGTAATCGCCGCTTCTAATTCATCAATGATTGAACCTTTTCCCGTCCACCCATCAACAAATTGCAGTTGTGTCTCCCCGTAGCGTTGAACTAAATCATTGAGTGCTGCTTCATCAATCCCTTGGCCGCGTAAAATCGAAATACTATAATGTGGAATCTCCAACGCATACACGATTGCGAAGTAACGTCTCAGTAAAATCCCAATTGGTGTCCCAGCTCGTGCTAACGAAACGAGGATAAAATTTGGTCCTTGAACCTGATAAATCCGCTCGGCTAATTGGGCAATTTCACTGGCAAACCGGGTTGCTTTCGCTTCCATAAAAGTCGTAAACAATTCCTGTTGAATCGTTGTTGGTTCACCTTCTTTCGACAAAAAACCAGCATAACTTTCGCCACTTTGAATTCGTTGTTCCTTCTCAGCAATCGTTAATTCTTCAACTAAATCAGAAACATCTTGCAATAAAAATGTGACATCGGCAGCTTGATAACTACTTTGAATTAAATTTTGATGCTTTTGCATTTCAATTCCCCCTTATAATCGGACAGTTAACTGATTCGTCACTAATTGGACCGACAATTCACGCTCAACAATAAAAATCACTAAATCATATTCCGCTTCAATTGCTTGTTTATTGTAGAAATAATAGCAATTATCTTCTTGATCTTGGAAGCGATGTATTTCTTGGATTGGATAATCTGGCGTATCACTGCAAAAGATTGGGCTACGCGTTGTCGTTTTGAAAGCAATCAGCTTACCAAACTCATTTTGTAACATAGCCGCAATTTGGCTCGGAATAAAAATGTCTTCGCCATGACCAACGACTAAAATTTTTTGCGGTTCTGTTGGGAAACGCGCTAATTCACTCATAATTTGCACGGCTGCTTGGTAACTATAATCAGCTAAATTGGCAATGCCTTGTTGGCTGACACCAAAGCGACCACTTTGGGCATAATAAGACCATGGTTGTTGCTTCGTGCGTGCTGTTTTCCGCGGTAGAATTGCTAAATCAATTTGGTCTTCTCCACTCACTTGTTGCTGAAGCTTTGGAATTTCAGCTTGGTTGTCATAGATTTGCTGATCAGTTGTCTCAACGCTTCCAGCTACGAGCGCCCGAACTTCAATTTCACGCCCCGTTTGTTGAGCAAATGCAGCTAACTGCGCTTGTTGCTCCGGGTTCCGCCAATCAAGAATTGTGAGCATCGTGAATTTACGTGCTTGCGTCTGTTGCATTAATACTTTTAGCATATTCAGCAATGATTGTCCGGTCGTCAATTCATCATCAACGAGCACAATATGGTCAGCCATCGTCAATCGCGATTTCTCGCTCAAATAGCACCGGTGTGTTGTCGCATGAGAATGCTCTTCTTCAAATGCGAGTAAACTTTCTTGATCAGTCAGCGGTTCACGCGTCGTATGGATATAATATGAATTTTCAATCGCATTGGCGACTGCCATTCCAATCCCAGTTGCCGTTTCCGCAAAGCCCATCACAACTACAGACTCATCGGTTTGATAGCGTTGCTGTAAACTTTCAATCAGCGGTTGTTGCTTAGTCGTACTCGTTTGCAGATATTCACACCAAGTTGCCGTCTGCTTTGTTGGTCCGTATAAAATTGATGCGAGTAAAAAACCTGAAACTTGCGTCAGATTTGGATCAATTGGTACATGCTTACCTAAAATTTTACTAACAAATAAAAAATTTCGTTTCGAATTATTTAACCGTTTCGCTAAGACCATCAGTTGATCTAAGTCTAATTCGTATGGATTATGTGTAATGGTTATTTTCATTTTTTCAGCAACTCTCCCTTTTTGGCGACATCAAGTGGTTGAAATCCAGGTCGTAATACCCCATAAACCTGCGCACGAAGCAAGATTTTTTTCGCCCAATGCTGATGCGGTCCGATTTCATTCATTTTATTGTTCCCCTCACCTTTAAATACCCCACTTGCTTGTTGGGCATTGATAATTTGTTTGGCATCTGCATACGCTTCATGAGTAACAATCCCCGCGTAATTAATTTGCGCCACTTGACTTGGATGAATCGCCGTTTTACCAAACAAACCATTCGCTTGATCTAATTGCAGTTCGCGCCACAAACCTTGAACTTCAAGACTTGCCGGATTATCGCTAAAATATTCCCAAACTGGTCCCGAAACAACGTATTCCGCCCCTTCACGGGCAAAAAAATTAATAATCTCACTAAAACAATCAGCAACAACTTTGAGATCATAAATTGAGAGTTCAACTGGGCGTCGTAAGCCAAAGGCGGCTGAAAAATCAGTCCCACCTAAGCGTAAATTTAAAATATAGTCCCGATACTCAGCAAACAACTGACTCAATCCTTGTAATTGTTGCATTCGTGTTTCTTGATAGATTAACGTCCGACTTTCTAAAATTGGCATTGCATATAGTGGTTGTCCGCCTTCTTTCGCTAACTGTTTGATTTTCGCTAAATAACTACGACCATTTTCAAGATCAAACTTTGGTAAGACAAATCCCGCAACTTCAACCAATTGCTGCTTTGTGATGAGCTCACAGAGATGCTCAAATTGCTTTAGATTACGCGGACGAATGAAAATTGCCGGTAATGTTTCTACCCATGGTTGTTGAGCTTGGCGATCACGACTCAGTTGCGTTAACGTCCGAATTAATTCTTGTTCACAGTGAGGGACATCACGTTCTGCAATCGCATCTTCAAAACAGATTGTCACAGTATTTGTCATTGTAACTTTATGCACGATTGTCTCGTATAAATCTAACAATCCACTCATATAGAGATTAGCACCAATCGCATAGGCAAACTGCTCGCGATTTTGCATAGTGTACACTTGTGGTTCTAGTGCAAATAAAGCCTTTTGCGCCTCTGTCAACGTTGTAAAATATTTCATACTTTTATTCCCCTTCTTTTATCTACTCCCTAATTATATCACTTCATTAATTTTTTTATAACCTAATTCGAATTTAAATTGACTTTTTTACCAAATAAAAAACTATGCTACCAGTTGCGAGACTGACTTAGCATAGTTTTCAGTTATTTAATCTTGCTTTTGTTGTTGTAAATACGTTTGACAGTAAGTAAGATCATTCAATTGAATCCGCTCATTCCCAATTGGCAGTTCATCTTCGTTTCCGCGACCAGCAATGACAACAACATCACCAGGTTGGGCCATATCCAATAAATGTTTCATCGCTTCATCACGCGGCACAATTTTAACATACGTTTCACGCGTTGCTCCAGCAATCATTTCATCAATAATTTTACTTGGATCTTCATGATAAGGATCATCCGTTGTAAAGACACTGTAATCAGCCAGCTTGGTCGCAATGCCACCAATAATTGGGCGTTTTTCCGTATCTCGTGCACCAGCACAGCCAACAGCTAATAACAAGCGATTTTGCGTTAATGGGCGCACAAATGTCAATAAATTTTCAATCGCATTTGGAGTATGGGCAAAATCAACGATGACCCCAAAGTCTTGTCCACAATCAATCACTTCCATCCGGCCATCAATGCTAACAAGTTGTTCTAACGCCATAATTGCCGTTGGCAGCTTAATCCCTTGGGCTTGAGCGACAGCTAACGCAGCTAACGCATTATAAATATTAAAGCGCCCAAGTAATTTCATCGCAACCGGATAGCTTTTGCCTTCGAAAACAACACTGAAATTCGTTCCTTTAATCGTTTCAACAATATCTACAGCTTGGAAATCAGCTTCATTTTCAATACCGTACGTCAGCGTGGCATGCATAATTTGCGCTGCTAATTTCGAATATGATAATGCATCATCAGCATTTAAGACCGCAATTCCCGTCGGTTTCAATTGACTAAAGAGCTTCGCTTTTGCGGCTAAATAGTTTTCTAGCGTCTTATGATAATCTAAATGTTCATGCGTTAAATTCGTGAAAACCGCAACGTCAAATTCAACACCCCGAACACGGTTTAATTCAAGCGCATGACTTGATACTTCCATCGCACACACTTGTGTCTGTTTGGCAACCATGCGCGCAAAAATTGCTTGTAAATCTAAACTTTCAGGCGTTGTATGATGTAACGGCTCTGCGACATTCGCGTAGCGCACACCATTCGTCCCAATATAACCACTCGGTTTTTGACATGTATTTAAAAGATGTTCAATAATTGTCGCTGTTGATGTTTTTCCATCAGTTCCGGTAATCCCGATTAGCTCTAAATGCTTCATCGGTTCGCCATAAAAAAGACTCGCAATTTCTGCCATTGCTATTTTTGTATCTTCAACGTAAATTACCGGAACCGTTGTTGTTACTGGTTGTTGGGCCACAATCGCCACCGCACCACGTTCAACTGCCATTGATACATAGTCATGACCATCAACCGTAAAACCTTTAACAGCAATAAATAATGTCCCTTGTTTCACTTGGCGTGAATCAAATGTCACTGACTGAATTTCAGGATTCACCCCATGAAAATTTTGTTTAGGAAATAAAGTTTGTAATTTCATCTTGTCCACCTAGCTTCTTTATTTTTTTCTATTATAGCAGTTTTTCGCCTGACAATGCAGAAAAAAAACTGTAAGCACGTGCTTACAGTTCAGTTTCACTTATTAATCGAGTAAAATTCCTTCGCAAATTGGATAACCTGCTTGTTCAAGATGGACATCAACCATTTGACCAATTAAGCTTGCATCCCCAGCAAAACGTAATTTTAAGTAGTTCCCACTGTGTCCAAGTACGTACCCTGGATTTTTTTTATCAACTTCTTCGACGATGACTTTGACTGTCTCACCTTCAAAGTCGCTCGCATAGTTTTTCGCTAATTGTTCACTTAAAGCAATTAACTTCGCAACCCGTGCCGTTTTAATTAAATCTGGCACTTGATCAGGCATTTTCGCGGCTGGTGTTCCATTCCGCTTTGAATACGGGAAGACATGTAATTCGCTAAAGCCAACTTCACGAATTAAATCCATCGTCGCTTGGAAGTCTTCATCAGTTTCACCTGGGAAGCCAACAATTACATCAGTTGTAATTGCAAGTTTTGGGAAAATTGCACGTAATTCAGCAATTTTCGCTTTAAATTCAGCTGTATCGTAATTACGACGCATCCGCTTTAAGACATCATCACTTCCACCTTGAAGGGGAATGTGTAAATGATCAACAACTTTATTTGAACGTTTTAAAATTGCGATGACTTTGTCATCAACTTGACTTGCTTCAATTGAAGAAATCCGAATCCGCTCAAGCCCTGGTACTTTTGTATCTAAATCATTGAGTAAATCTGCGAAATCATACCCTTCAAGTTCTTCACCATAACCAGCCGTATGAATTCCCGTGAGGACAATTTCTTTGAAGCCCGCAGCAACTAACGTTTGTGATTGTTCGATGACTTCTTTCGGATCACGTGAACGCATTAAACCACGCGCCCAAGGAATGATACAGTACGTACAGAAGTTGTTACACCCTTCTTGAATTTTCAAAAAGGCACGGTGATTTTCAGTAAACGTTTCAACACCTAAAGTCTCAAAGCTCTTTTGCTTCATAATATTTGTAACTGCATTAATTGGTTGACGCTCAGCTTGATATTTTTCAACGTATTCCATCAATTGCTCACGTCCTTGCGTTCCGACAACGATATCAACACCTTCAATATCCATAATTTCTTTCGGAGCAATTTGTGCATAGCAACCCGTTACGACAATAATTGCTTCAGGGTTGCGACGAATCGCTTGTCGAATTGCCTTACGACTTTTACTATCGCCAGTATTTGTGACTGTACATGTATTAATTACATACACATCACTTGGTGATTTAAACTCCGTTCGCGTGTAGCCTTGGTCTTTAAATAATTGCCACATCGCTTCTGTTTCATATGTATTTACTTTACATCCTAAGGTATGAAATGCAACAGTTGCCATTGAATAATCTCCTTTAAACGAGCATCACTGCTCAAACATTTTTGAAACGTTCATCACAACATTTCAGATTTATTTATTATAGCGAAAATTGTGAAAAATTACTATTATTCAGCTATTAAAAAGGGTTAAATCTTCAAATACTGCCTTTAATCAACGCTAAATCGTAAAAAAACCTGGAACAGCTTGTCTCCAGGTCGATTTATTATTGGCAAATACATAAATAGCGCGTAAAGTAATTATTCTTATTGACGGCACACGTTTCAATTTGGCTAAATCCAGCTTCCAATAAAAGTTCATCAAGATTATCACATGTCAGTAAAATCAATTTACCGGCAATTCGCTTCGCTGTCTTTAAAATTTCAAGTTGATCTTGCTTCGTCGTTGGCGTGTAGAGTCCGTATGGAATATCAATAATTGCCACATCGTACTGTTTCGTAATCGTATGCATGTCGGCACACGTAATTACATTTTCAAAACCAAAATGAGCAAGGTTTTTTTGAGCTTTTTCTGCAACCAAAGGATTAATCTCATAACCTTCAATTGCAACACCATGAGCTAGTGCTTCAATGACAACTGTCCCAACACCACAGCACGGATCAACTAAGTACGGATTTTTTAGACCACTGACTGCAATATTGACTGCCGCCTTCGCCACTTTATTGTTCAATGAATTCGAATATGAATGGGGTTTGTTTGTCCGCTCTTGCCAGCTTGCATCAAAAGGTTCCATCAAGCCTAAAAACCACTGACCTTCAATCTGGGTTAAAGCTAAGTCAATTGTTGGGTTTTGCATGTTTGCCTCACCGTGAATAACCGCCCCAACTTCACGACAGGCTTGAAGTCGTTCACGATAAGCAAGCGGATCTGCTTCGGCACGTAAATAGTGAATTTTGAAGTCATGATATGTGACATTCGCTGCTTGGACAACTGCCACTAGTTCCGCACAACTTGCCGCTTGAAACACAATTTCAATCCGTTCGCGCAAAAATGGACTCATTGCCGGGGAAATTTTTTGATTCGAAAAGCGATATTTTTGACCACTCACTTGGGGACTCCCAAATAAGTACTGTTGCTCTAATTCACATAATTCCTGTTCATAATCAGGATAATTGATAAAATATAAATACGTTGGTGTGTTCATGCTTGACTCGCTTTCTTCGTTATTGCGCTTAACATACCATATTTCCTAAGAAGTTGTCTAGGTCCGTTCGTTTAATCTAAGGATTACAACTTAAAAACCTGATCAAAAATCTAAATCCTTTAAAATCAGTGTCCTTTCAAGCTAACCAGACTTTTTTGAAGGAGTTATTTTTATCCTATCATTTATTTAAAAAAAGCAGCCCGTTTGTTCACTAATTCTGAACAGCGGCTGCCTTTTTTTAGTTAGTCACATACTGGTTGATAAATTCAATCACATTCGCTTCATAATTTGCTGTATCAGTTTCAATCGCTGCATCGTGTCCAGCTTCTGGTACAAGCCAAAGCTCACGTTCTCCAGTTGTTTTTGCTTGATACAACTCAACTGCATCTGTTGGTGGAATAAACGTATCTGCCAATCCGTGGATAAAGTATACTGGCTCTTCAATATTTGCGACTGCTTTTATCGCCGAAGCTTCATACAAATCAATACCCTCTGTCGCTTGGGTTAACCAACCTGTTGTACGCACAAAAGGAAACCATGCATATTGTGGATATTGTTCACTTAGTTGATAGTTTAATTCAGCTTCAGCTGATTGATATGCACAATCGCTAATCAAAAAATCAATTTGCGCTTCCGGTAAACCAGCATATTGTAACGAAATCGCTGCTCCCATCGAAACGCCATGTAAACCAAGTGTGATATCACTTCCAAAGCGTTCATATGTATAATCAACGACGTCCGCAAGATCATACTTTTCTTCTACTCCATACGATGTAATATCCACTTCATTTCCCCCATGATTCCGCAAGCTAAAGAAGATGACATTATACCCTTGATCATGATACATCGGATAAAATTTCATCATTGCTTGTAAATTACGTGTAATCCCATGGACAAAAATGACATACTGCTTACTTGCTTGCTCAGCTGGTACATAAGCAGCTTCAAGTTCATACCCATCGCGAGTCGTAATCGTAAATTGTTCATAATTCGGTGTTTTTTCATCAAATTCTAGCGATACTCGATCAACTAACGTTGTTGGCAATGCTTCTGTACCTGCTGGTACTGGGAAAAAAGCTTGTTGCTTCAATTGAAAACTAATATAAATAATTAGACCAAGGCTGATTACAACTACACCTAATGCTAGACCACTTAAAATTTTCAAAATTACGTTATTGCGCTTCATGATCATTCACTTCTTTCACAATTCATTTTGTTCAACTGTTTGAAACCCCAACATTACCCTTTCCACCTCAATTATACCGTTCCAACTTGTAAAGCGAAGTTAAAAATTAGAAATTTGATTAGATTTTAACTCATTCACACCTTGAAGACCAAATCAAAAAAATACCACTCCGTTAAGTTTATAACGTGTGGTATTTTGCAGTTAAAAAATAATTGTTATCGTTGTTCCTTGTTCAAGTTCGCTACTCACATGAATTTCTCCGTTGTGTAAGCGAATAACATTGGCAACTAACGCTAAACCTAAGCCTAAACCACCTGCTGTTTGATTCACACGATAAAACGGTTCAAACATGTGTGCTTGTGCTTGCGCATCCATACCAATACCAGTATCTTGAACCGTAATTTCAATCCTTGTCCCGACTTCACGACACCGTAAACTGACTTGACCACCTGGATTCGTATATTTGATCGCATTCTCACAAATATTCGCCAAACAACGATACAGTAAAATTTCATTCCCAATGATCGTTTTGACACTTTGACACTCATCAATCAGTTTAATCTTTTTTTCGAAAGCTAGTCCTTGATAATCATCTATGACCGCTTCGATTATTTGATTTAAATCAACAACATCATCAAGTACTGCTTGCTCACCTTGACTCAAATCAAGTAACGCTTCAATTGATTGATTCATTTTTTTGATTTTTTCAGCTAACTCATCTACTAGTAATTCATAATCGGCGAGATTCGGTTGAGCTAAACGCATCACATCCATTTTCGTTTGCATGACTGCTAATGGTGTCTTCAATTCATGAGCAAGACTCGCATTCAGGCGTTGCTGTTCACCAAAAAGATGGCTAATTTTCGCCAATAAATGATTAACTGCTTGTGTCATTTCTTGGACTTCCAAATGAGGA
>JBOFQK010000165.1:0-1482 GCA_051660865.1 Culicoidibacterales bacterium
AATTATTTCTATACGAATCCTGAAACAATTGGACCGGATATGAATGATGGAGTTGCGAATAGTGCGATCAATGCCAATGACCCGTACTATAACTATTTCCAAAATTTGCCATTTAATAGTAAGGCAGTTGCAACAGCAGCTCAACTTGATGCTTATATCAATGCGAATACGCAAGCAACGAGTAAGCTCCGTAATACAGGACAGGCATTTATCGATGCACAAAATAAGTACGGAATCAACGCATTGTTAATGTTAGGGATTGCAATTAATGAAAGTAACTGGGGGATGAGCTCAATTGCCCAAAGTAAAAACAATCTCTTTGGTTTAAATGCAGTTGATGCAACACCAGGTGAATCAGCGGATTATTTCCCAACAGTTGCAGCTTGTATTGATTTATATGCGAGCGACTGGTTAGCACAAGGTTATGCTGATCCGCAAGATTGGCGTTATTACGGTGGAATGCTTGGGAATAAATCAATGGGTGCCAACGTGAAGTATGCATCAGATGCTTATTGGAGTGAAAAGGCAGTTGCACATATGTACACAGTTGATCGTGGCATTAATGGTGGTACGTCAAAAGAGTGGAATTATTATTCGCTTGGTTGGTTTACAGCACCGAATAGCGTAAAGAGTTCAAATGGACAAGTTATTTATCCAATTACCGCTCCAGACAGTAATGGTGTACTTTCTCTATATAGTAGCTATACAAATACACCAATTATTTTGAAAGAAACAAATGCGAGTGATGGTAAGTACGAAGTTTGGCCAGCCCGAAATAATACACTTAGTAGCAGTAATAATGTACCAACCGCACTGCCATATAACTGGAATGGTGGCGAGTATATTAGTACAAGTGGTGTAAATATAATTACAGAAATTAAACCAATGCAACCAGTGTATAGTTTTGATCATGTGAAGATAAGTAACAAAGGAAATCTTGAATTCTACGGATGGATGATTAGTAAAAATATGAACATTACAAATCCGAATGATATGAAGATCGAATTTGTGTTGTCGAATAATGGCGATCAAGTGTTAGCAACTGCAAGTCGTTGGGAGCGCCATGATGTGACGCCAATATATGGTGGAGGGAAGTATCAGTACCCATGGGCAGGAATGAGACTAAATGTCGATTTAGGAAGTTTACCAGTCGGGACATACGGCTATCATTTACGATTAAGTCAACCAGGATATACAGCATATGGACAAGTAATTCCGGGAACAACGACGAAAATTATTAATGGTAAAAAGATAACGATTAGTGGGTCAACGATCAAAGTCGAGAGTGCTCCAATCCAAACGATGCAGCCGGTATATAGCTTTGATCATGTTAAAATTGACACAAGAGGAAATCTTGAATTTTATGGTTGGATGATTAGTAAAAATATGGATCTTGAAACTGCAAGTGATATGAAGATCGAATTTGTGTTATCGAATAATGGCGATCAAGTATTGGCGACAGCAGCAAGATGGCAACGATAT
>JBOFQK010000166.1:0-3765 GCA_051660865.1 Culicoidibacterales bacterium
TTTGTAAGGCAAGCACACTGATAAAGGCAATGATTGCAATCACGCTAATAATTAAAATTTTCTTCACATTAAGACCCTCTTTTGCTAAATTTCCGACCTTTTAATCATACAAAAATTCAAATTAAATAGCAATTACAAAGACAAAATTTATGTTTTATACTAGCGCGACATTGATTTCGCCAGTTTCTCTAACCCGATAACTTTCCCCGTATAGGCATTAATCTCAATAATATATTTATACTGTGTATTTTCAGTTCGAATGATATAGCTGGCGCGTTCTGCTTCATCCTCAGCTCCTTTGGCTTGTAAAATTTCTGCCCACTCGCCATCTTTTAAATACTTTGCTTTTGTTTGATTATGAGTTTCAAAATAAACTTCAGTTACTTCCAAATCGACATCGTTCACAACTTTTTGCGCAATATCAATTGCTTCTTCTTGTGAAATCACCGCCTGCATTACAACCTCTGGTTCTGATGCTTTAACTGCGATAATCGAACTGAGGATTAGCCCTCCGATTAACAATAATATTTGTTTGTTTTTCAACATTTCCCCACCGCCTTTGTATATACACTATTTTACTATTTTTCCATCCTTTTGAAAAGTTTTATTCATATAATCATTTAATTTTATGATTATATTAGTTTAAAAGTAATCACTTCGCCTTTTTTTAATCTTGGTCGCAAAAAAGAGATGCAATTGTCCGACCAATTCCATCTCTTCTAAAATTATTCTTTTTCCGCTAAATATTCCCAACGTTCGTATTTCGCTTCCAGTTCAGCCTCAAGTTCCGTCTTCGTTTCCATCAAGACTTGAAGTTGTTGATAATCAGCTGCAACTTGAATCATTTCAGCATCACAATCACTAATTTTCTGTTCTAGCACTTCAATTTCGTCATCAATTGTTTCTTTTTCTTTTCGTTCATGATATGTCAACTTATTCGTTGCCGCTTTCGCCTGCGGTTGTGGTGCTGCTTGCTTCAATTCAGCTTTCTTTGCTTGTTGTTGCGCTTGCACTAATTGTTGTTGGCGTTGACGATACGCTAAATACTCTTGATAATTCCCGGTATACACCATAATTTCACCTGCGCCCTCGTAAGCAAAGATTTTATTGCAAACGCGGTCTAAGAAGTAACGGTCATGGGACACGGTAATTACGACACCTGTATACGTATCTAAATAATCTTCCAAACGACGAAGCGTCTCGATATCAAGATCATTGGTTGGTTCATCAAGTAGTAACACATTGGGTGCACTCATTAAAATCCGTAATAAGTAGAGACGCCGACGTTCACCACCCGATAAATCACCGATGCGTGAATATTGCATATGTCCATCAAACAAGAAGCGTTCACATAATTGTGAAGCAGTAATCGTCTCTTTATCACTCGTTTCCACAAGTTCTGCCACTTCAGTAATATAATCAATTGCACGCATATTTTCATCCATGCTGCCGTTATCTTGAGCAAAATAACCGAGACGGACAGTCTCACCAATTTCAAGGTGACCAGTTTCAACTTCATGTTCACCAGTCATAATCCGCATTAACGTTGACTTCCCAATCCCATTTGGGCCAACAATCCCGATACGATCACTTTTTGCTAATGTATACGTAAAGTCTTTGATCAGCGTTTTCCCATCAAACGACTTACTAATATTATGGAATTCGACAATTTTACGACCCAAGCGGCTTGATGTCAGGGCAATTTCAACTTGTTGTAATTCTTGGAAGCCATCTTGATTACTTAAATCTTCAAAGCGATCAAGGCGGGCTTTTTGCTTTGTCGTTCGCGCTTTCGCACCACGTTTCACCCACGCAAGTTCTTTGCGCAATAAATTTTGTCGTTTTTGTTCACTTGACGCTTCTAATTGTACACGTTCCATTTTCTTTTCTAAAAAGTAACTATAGTTTCCTTCATAGCTAAATAAACGTCCCCGATCAATTTCAAGAACCCGATTTGTCACATGATCTAAGAAATACCGGTCATGGGTAATCATCACGACCGCTTCTTTGCGGGCATTAAGCATCACTTCTAACTTATCAATCATCTCATTGTCAAGGTGGTTGGTTGGCTCATCTAAGATTAAGAGCTCACTTGGGGTAATTAAGGCTGAAGCCAAGGCAACTCGCTTCCGCTGTCCACCAGATAATGTTTGCATTTGCTGATTCACATCATTAATCCCTAATTTAGACAGTGTGGCTTTCGCTTCACTTTCCAAATCCCATAAGTGGAGACGGTCAATTTCTGCTTGATAGGCTAACAACTTTGCACCGAGGACTTCATCATAGTTTTCACTTAACACCGCTAATAACTGCTCGTATTCGCGTAATAACACCATTTCAGGTGTATTCCCTTTAAATACTTGTTCGATTACTGTCGCTTTCGGATCAAATTCAGGGTCTTGGGCTAAATATTCCACACGAATTTGGCTACCTTTCACAACTTTACCTTGCTCTGGTTCTTCTTTGCCGGCTAAAATTTTCAACAATGTCGATTTACCTGTCCCATTGACACCGATGATCCCGATTTTCTCACCTTGATGAATCCCAAATGAAAAGTTTTCAATTAAGGTTTTTATTCCATAGCTTTTACTAATACTTTCAACTGACATGATATTCATTGATTTCACACTTCTTTCTTTTGCTCCCTTATTATAGCAAAAAAAACCACGTTTGACTTTAGTTCAAGCTTAAACAAAATTTCCAAGACTAAAAAAATGCTCACGCAATCAACTGCGTGAGCATTTTATTTTAGTTAAAGAGATTATAAATTGTTTGTTGGAACCGTTCAAATACAGTCATTCGTACTGGCATAACTTGATCATAGTTCAAAGTATTGATAACTTCGGCTTGATCAAACCAATACCCATCATTCACTTTTGTATTCGTTACTTTGATATTAATTGAACGTTGATCTTTTCCAATCACAAGTTTTCCATCTTTGACTTTACCGGCAGTTACATTTGCCGGATTAGCTAGATACTCGGCAAGTGGTTGCCACTCATCATATAAAGTACTTGGATTCAAATCAATCCAAATTTGAACTTGTTCATAATTCATCGGAATTAACTCTTCGATTGTATACATTCCGGCTGTCAAATAATTCAAGCTATAATCGTCATTATTCGAGATATCCGTGTCTGTGCCTTTGAGATAGAATGACATCGATTCTGTCGTATTTCCGCTTAAATCAAACGTATACGTTTCAGTACCTACGACTGAAATTGCGAACCGATCACTAAGTACGTCAGTGACAATTTTCCCATCTTGATCGACGATTTCTTTTGTCACGGTAATACTTCCTAAACTATATGGGACATCCACATCTGGGACTGGGAAGAGTAACTCTTCCGAACCACCCGGATACGTATATTTCAAATGTGCTTCATGATTAGTTGGGATATCTTTCCCACCAAAATAATCATCTTTCACTCTCACTAAAAACTTAATTGAAACGCCAGTATCAGTAGGATTTGCTTCATTTGCAATCTCTTTTGTCGAAATTTCCCAGGCAATTTGCTCTAATTCAGTCATAGTGTCGTTCACCTTTGTAATCGTAGGTGTTGTATTGATTACTGTCTCTTGAGCGTTTTTAACTGCTGATTGCTTCCCGCTAGCCACGGCTTTAAGATGACCATTCTCATAGTTCAGACTCCCATCTGCTTGATAGTAGGTACCGGTTATAATTTCGAACTCTTTCGTAACTATGTCTTCAATCGTAATCGTACTATTGATATTGTTTGCATTTAATCCATTCGAATCTACAAG